>CAYVIT010000026.1:1470-17040 GCA_964451425.1 uncultured Pirellulales bacterium | reverse complement strand
AGTGAACAAGCATTTAGCGCCAGTGGAACTGGATTACGAGCGGGACGTGCTTGTTTTAACGCCATCAGGCAATCCGACCGAGCGTCATATTTGTCTTGCATACGTCCGAAAAGCCAGAGCAATTTTCGATGATGATAATGCCCTGCGGCAGTACTGGTCTGAGAAATTGGGCGTCGAGGCAAAATCATTAGAATTACCGGAAAGCAGAGACTTGCTGAATACGATTCGGGCCAAAACGATGAAGCGGGGTGGCGTAGGTTATGTCCTTCCCAACAAAGGCTCATTTCCGCTTATGGCCGACACGAACCGGTTTATTCTTGCCGCCGGCGGCATCCCCACAGTGACATGGCTGGATGGTACCAGTGAAGGCGAGAAGGCAATCGAAGAGCTGCTCGAGGTAAGCAAAGCTACCGGCGCGGCGGCCATCAATGTCATCCCGGACCGCAATTATGGAACAGGACATGGAGAGGAAAAATTAACTAATCTCTACAACGTGATTGAATTGGCCGAAAAGCTGCATCTGCCTGTTGTTGTCGGGACGGAAATGAACAGCCCGGGGCAGAAGTTCGTTGACGATTTCGATACTGAGGAGCTCTCGCCGCTGGTGCCGGTTTTCTTAAAAGGAGCGTACATTTTTTATGCCCATTCGGTACTCCAACAACAATGCGGGCTGGGATATACCAGCGAATGGGCCAGGAAAAATTTCAAAGACATTCAGGAGAAAAACGAATTCTTCCAAACCGTTGGAAGCTCTCTGCAGCCGCAGCACGAGGACAAACTTGGCGGCTTAAGTGAGGACGTAACCGCCCAGGAAATATTAGATAAAATATCTCACAGCATGTGAGCCGTGAGCTAAAAGATTAGGACACAAGAAACACGCACTATTATGGCAGATTTACCGGAAACACAATATGCAGTCCAACTTGTAGGCCCGGACAAACTGGTTTTGAGCAAATCCAAAGAGGTTTTCAGACCCGGCCCACATCAAATTCTTTGCAGGGTGGAAGTAGTCGGGCTTTGTTTTTCCGACCTCAAATTGCTGAAGCAATTTTCCTCACACGTCCGCAAAAGTGAAATAGTCGACGGAATTGATCCTGAAATACTAAAAGAAATACCCAGCTATGTCCCCTGCGAAGCACCGACAGTGCCAGGCCATGAAACGGTGGTGAAAATCGAAGCGGTCGGCCCCGGGGTTAAAGACTTTAAGCCCGGCGACCGCTACCTTGTCCAGACTGATTACCGCTGGCTGCGAACTACCAGCTCCAACGGCGCTTTCGGGTACAACTTCGAAGGCGCTCTCCAGGAATATGTCCTGATGGATGAAAGGGTCATAACCTCGCCGGAAGGTGAGTCCATGCTGATACCGGTTACCGAGGAGCTTTCAGCCTCAGCCATAGCTTTAGTGGAACCGTGGGCATGCGTTGAAGACGCTTATGTTTCCGATGAGCGCACAAAATTAAAAACAGACGGCAAAATGCTTGTTGTAGCTGATGCAAAGGTGGACGGGGACGCTCTGGAAAATTTATTCAGTCGCTGCGGTAAGCCGGCTCAAATAGCCTGGCTTTCAAAATCACCACCTTTGGAATTAGATGTACCCGTCAAAAAAGTCACAAATGTATCAGAGCCTGCCGATGCCGGTTACGACGATGTTATTTACTTCGGCTCTGATGCCTATACTGTCGAGGCTTTGTTTGCAAAGGTTGCCACAGGAGGATTGTTGAATATCGTTCTTTGTGGCGGCAAATTCGGACGCGATGTTGTTACTGCTGTGGGCCGGATTCACTACGGACGCATTCGCATAGTGGGCACAACCGGCTCGGACCCGGCTGACTCTATGCAAATTATCCCTAAAAATGATGAGATTAGGGAAGGTGATAAGATTAACGTCATCGGCGCGGGCGGCCCGATGGGTATGATGCACGTCGTACGCAATATCTGCCAGGGCGTGAAAGGCGTAAGTGTCTTTGCGGGCGACCTGGACGATAACAGACTTAAGACCCTGACACGAATTGCCGGGTCTTTAGCCGAGAAGAATGCGGTTGAATATAAAACATATAATCCCACAAAGGATGAAATTTCCCAGACTTTCGACTATACTATTTTGATGGCTCCCGTGCCCGGCCTTGTTGCAGCCTCTGTGAAAGGCGCTGCCCATCGGGGCCTGATAAATATTTTCGCAGGCATTCCCGCCACGGTGACAGGCGAGATTGACCTTGATACCTATATAGAAAAGCAGCTATATTTCATCGGGACGAGCGGCTCGTCTTTGGATGATATGAAACGAATGCTGGAAAAGGCCGAATCCGGCACACTTGATACCAACGTCAGTGTTGCAGCCATCAGCGGCTTCGAAGGAGCAACCGAGGGAATCCGGGCGGTCGAGAACAGGTCGATAGCGGGAAAGATTGTTGTTTATCCGGCGTGCAAAGACCTGGGGCTGATAACACTGGAAGAATTAAGCGACACAATGCCGCAGGTAGCCGGCCTTCTCAGCAACGGTTTGTGGACGAAAGATGCAGAAAAGAAACTGTTGGAAATGTATCAAACTTCGTAGAACATAAGGAAAAGAAGTCAATGAATTTAGAAAGGGAAAGGGAAAGATTATGAAAAGAATAACAATAAGGCGGCGGTCGAATAGGCAAATTTGGCTTTTCTATGTGCTCTTGTCGGTAATCTTTTTGGCTGCCGGATGCTCCGAGCAGAAATCCGGATTCAACGGCCTGAAAATGAATCTGGCAAACCTGCCTCGCCTCTCGGATGCCAAGACGAGGTCGATCAGTCCCGAAAGCTTTACCGGCGAGAAGGGCAAGGCGGGCATGGCAACAGAGGGTACGGGGGCAGGACCGGCCCGCGAGTTAGGTCAGGGCTGGAAGGTTTCGCCTTCTGTCAGGATTGAGGCCGGCCAAACCTTTTTAATGGCCGATATCAAGGGCCCCGGCGCCATCCAGCATATCTGGATGACACCAACCGGGGACAACCGTATGAATATCCTGCGGATTTACTGGGACGGTGAAAAAAATCCCTCCGTCGAGTGCCCCGCCGGCGACTTCTTCGCGTGCGGCATGGGCCGGTATATCAAGGTCACCTCGATGGCGGTTTGTGTCAATCCAAAGAGCGGATTCAACTGCTACTGGATGATGCCTTTTCGCAGACGCTGTAAGATTACGATGACCAACATCGATGAGAAGCCGATGACACTGTACTATCAGGTCGACTATACGTTGACCGATGTCCCGAAAGATATGGCTTATTTTCACGCACAGTTTCGCCGGGTCAACCCACTGCCCTACAAAGAAGACTACACCATTGTTGACGGCATCCGTGGAAAAGGGCAGTACGTAGGAACGTATATGATATGGGGCTCGAACAGTCCCGGCTGGTGGGGGGAAGGTGAGATTAAATTCTTTATGGATGGGGACAAGAAATTTCCGACAATCTGCGGCACGGGGACGGAAGATTACTTCTGCGGTTCCTATGGTTTTGATAACCCCCAGGGTGGTGGATACCAGGAATTCAACTCACCTTTTACCGGTATGCCGCAGGTGATAAAGTCCGAAACGCAGCCGCGATTCGGGCTGTACCGCTGGCACATTATGGATCCGATACGGTTCGAAGAGGACCTTAAAGTGACCATTCAGGCATTAGGATGGCAAAGCGAAGGAAGGTATCTGCCTCTCAAAGACGACCTCTCTTCGGTGGCGTTCTGGTATCAGAGAGAGCCTCACGCTGCTTTTCCAAAACTTCCTGATAAGGATTCGTTGAAAAATAAATAATAATAAACGTTCCAAGTTACAGTTTTCGTTTTTATTTTTTGTGTGAAGGATTTAAGACAAGATGAGCGATTCGAAAAAGATTGAATCCGCATACGAGGCGGCGAAGCAGCGTTATGCTGAGCTGGATGTCGATGCTGATAAGGCGATAGAACGCCTAAGCAAAACAGCCATATCGCTGCACTGCTGGCAGGGAGACGACGTGGGCGGCTTCGAAACAAGCATCAGTACCCTCAGTGGGGGCCTGGTGGCGACCGGCGCCTATCCCGGCAAGGCACGAACCGCGGATGAGCTGCGCCAGGATATAGAAAAAGCGTTGAGCCTGATACCGGGCAAACACCGGCTGAACCTGCACGCAATGTACGCGGAAACAGCCGGAAAAGTAGACCGTAACGAATTGACAGCGGAACATTTTACAACGTGGATAGACTGGGCAAAAGGCAACGGGCTTGGAATGGACTTTAATGGGACTTTCTTTTCGCACCCGAAAGCTGAGAGCGGCTTCACATTATCCAGCGCCGATGAGGCGATACGCAGCTTCTGGGTGGAACACGGTATAGCGTGCAGAAAAATCGGCGCTGCAATGGGAAAGGAATTAGCAACGCCCTGTGTGACAAACCTGTGGATACCCGATGGGTACAAGGACATCCCCGTAGACCGCAAAGGACCCAGACAGCGCCTTAAAAAATCGCTTGATGAAATATTCGCCGAAAAGGCAGACCGAAACTGCCTCCTGGATGCCGTTGAAAGCAAGCTTTTCGGCATCGGCTCGGAATGTTACGTTGTCGGCTCACACGAATTTTACCTCGGTTATGCCATCCGCAACAACGTCCTGCTGTGCCTGGATACCGGGCATTTCCATCCGACGGAGGTTGTTTCCGACAAGATATCCTCGGTAATGGAGTTTCTTGACCGGATACTGCTGCACGTCAGCAGGGGCGTCCGCTGGGACAGCGACCATGTCGTTATACTTTCGGACGAGCTGCGTGCCATTTGTGAGCAGATAGTGCGAGGCGATTACCTTGAAAGGATACACATCGGGCTTGACTTTTTTGACGCCAGCATAAACCGGGTTGCGGCCTGGGTAATCGGAACCCGCTGTATGCTCAAGGCCCTTTTGATTGCTTTGCTGGAGCCGACGGGCAAACTGCGCGTCTTTGAGCAGGATGGTGACTTCACCTCGCGGCTGGCGATGCTGGAGGAGCTGAAAACGATGCCTTTCGGAGCAGTCTGGGATTACTACTGTATAAAAATGCAAGTCCCACCAGCCCGGGCATGGCTGGATGAGGTAAAAGCATACGAAAGAGAAGTTCAGAGTAAACGCACGTAGAGAGTAATCGGATTCACTGCTAATAGTTAGGGAGACAATATGAATACGGAACAGCAGTCACAGCAAGCACAAACCGGAAGTGAATTTGAACGCGAACCGGTTCCGAAGAACGCCCTGCTCGGCTTCAAGAGCTTTATCGGCATGTACGCCGGCGAGCATTGCGCCGGGACCGAGTTAATGATCGGGCCTCTGTTTGTAGCCGCCGGGGTAAGTGCCTTTGATCTGGTTGCAGGTCTTCTTATCGGCAATGCCCTGGCAGTGCTTAGCTGGATGTTCCTTTGCGCACCTATCGCCACCCGCAGGCGTTTGACCCTCTACTATCAGTTGGAGAAAATCTGCGGCCGAAAGCTTGTGACCCTCTACAACCTTGCCAACGGCGTGATGTTCTGCTTTCTGGCCGGGGCAATGGTCACAGTATCAGCCACGGCGGTCGGAGTATGGTTCAATTTCAAAATGCCGGGGCTTAACGACGTTTATCCCAACAGTATCGGCTGGGTCGTGGCTGTCGCTGTTGTCGGCGGGTTAATCGCAATTGTTGCCGCCTATGGCTATCAAACCGTCGCCAAGTTCGCCAATGTGGCCGCTCCCTGGATGGTACTTGTGTTTCTGGCATTTGGCTTCGTGGGTCTTCGACATTTCATCGACGCAACCGGCACCGAGGTCGGCTCTCTGGGTGACCTCTGGGGTTTGGCCAAGGCCGAAATATGGGAGGGCGGCCCTCCGCAGGAAGGACAGGTAAAGTTCACCTTCTGGCATGTGATGTTCTTTGCATGGTTTTGCAACATGGCCATGCACGTCGGCATGAGCGATCTGTCTGTTTTCCGGTTCGCCCGCAAGAGCTGGTATGCCATCGCAAGCAGCGCGGGGATGTACGTGGGGCACTTCATGGCCTGGATCAGCGCTTCAATCCTCTATGCCTATCAACTGCATCTGAACCCTGCCGACACGGATGTATTGCCGGGCCCTCTGGCTTACCGGGCCGCGGGGCTGGTCGGGCTCTTATGTGTGATTATCGCCGGCTGGACCACTGCCAACCCGACTATCTACAGGGCTGGTCTTGCCTTCCAGGCCTTGACCCCGAACTCGTCCCGCTTCAAAGTCACACTGATCACAGGCGCCATTGCAACAATCGCCGGCATGTTCCCGGCTATCGCAATGAAGCTGCTGGGCTTTGTTGCCCTTTACGGTCTGGTGCTCATGCCTATGGGAGCAGTCATCTTTGTGGATTTCTGGCTTATTCGCAAGTTTGGTTTACAAAGTTCCTACGCCGAGCTGAGTGGAAAGACCTTCAACTGGGCCGCCGGTCTGGCCTGGTTCGTGACCCTGGCAACCGCCTGGGTACTGGTGAGGTTCGCAGGTGTGCAGATATTCTTTGTTTCACTGCCCGGCTGGTTTGTCGCCGCCCTGCTATACATCGTACTGAGTAAAATTTATCAGAAGAAAATTCGTCCCGTCGCGGCTGAATAACAGGAGAATTAAAATGCGTACTATCTTACAGATTATCTCACTGCTGGCACTGATTGCCCTGACACTACCTTCTGTCATCTTTCTTGCGGGCAAAATGGAGCTGAATATGGTCAAATGGCTCATGCTTGTCGCTACAATAGTATGGTTTGTCACCGCCACCGGCTGGATGTGGAAAGACAGCGGCGCCGAAGACCAGGAGGCCAGTTAATTCGACAAACCAAATGAGCCGAAAAGACAAATCAAATTGAAAGGAAGGGAAGAATTATGCCCGATATTGATTCAACGAAAAAAGCAAAACAGTTTCATGAAGACGTTCCCATGGAAACTCCGGGCTTTTTCCTCAAAGGGGCCGGCGCTCTTGACTGGGGGATGAAGAATCGGTTGTCGAGGATATTCAATCCCGACACCGGCCGAACGGTGATGTTCGCGATTGACCACGGCTACTTTCAGGGACCTACAACGGGACTTGAGCGAATAGACCTGACGATTGTACCACTGATGTATTACGCCGACGCCATCATGCTGACTCGGGGGATTCTGCGGACTTCAGTACCGCCCACCCTGACCAAACCTATCGTTATGCGATGCAGCGGTGGGCCAAGCATACTCAAGGAACTTTCGGATGAACATTTGGCCGTTGACATCGAGGACGCCATTCGCATGAACGTGGCCGCGATTACGTTACAGGTATTTATCGGCGGCGAATTCGAAAGCCGCTCGGTACATAATATGACCCGGCTGGTTGATATGGGGATGCGCTATGGGATACCCACGATGGCGGTAACGGCAGTCGGCAAAGATATGGTCCGCGATGCCAGATACTTCCGCCTGGCCTGCCGTATCTGTGCCGAGCTTGGGGCCCAGATAGTCAAGACCTATTATATCGAGGAAGGATTTCAGACGATTACTGCTTCCTGCCCGGTGCCGATTGTGATGGCCGGCGGAAAGAAAATTCCTGAGCCGGATGCCTTGAAGATGGCATACAAAGCCGTGCAGGAAGGTGCCTCAGGAGTCGATATGGGACGCAACATCTTTCAGAGCGATGCCCCCAAAGCCATGATGCAGGCGGTCCATAAGGTGGTCCACGAGAACCTCAAGCCCGCCGAGGCATACGAGCTATACGAAACCCTCAAGAACGAAAAAGATTAACCACAGTTTTCGCGGATTTTCATCTTTGGCAGTGCTAAGGAGAACGGAAACGCAGATTAAAAATAAACATAAATCTTGTCTTTTCCTCGGCGTTTTTTATTGTACATAACAGTACAGAAAAATTGTTGCAATAGCAGATAAAGACAATTATCATCAAGCTATGGTAAGTTTCAATGAAATTGAAGATGTTGCCGGAAAAATCGGAGAAAAAATCAATGCCACGGCAGTGATTCTTTTCGGTTCATACGCTCGAAAACAACCCGGAAAGCATAGCGATGTTGACCTTTTGGTGATTGCCGAAAGTGATTTGCCAAGGCACAAAAGAAGCCGACAACTGCACCTTATGTTCAAGCCGTATCCTTTTCCGATGGACATTCTGGTTTATACTCCGAAGGAAGTTGAAAAAGAGAGTGAATTCGAGCTTTCATTCATCTCCACCGTACTACGGGAGGGGAAAAAGCTGTATGGATAAAAAGCTTGAATGGACGAAATCAAGGTTTGCACAGCTTTTTGAATGAAAAAAACACAGTTGAGCAGAAGGCCAATAAATTCACCTTTAACTCATAACTTGGCAAAACGATAAGATTATATATTTCGTTATACCAGCAGAAGGTAACACTTATGAGTCGCAAACGAAAGACATCATCCTCGATACCCGAGGACGTAAAGCGTCAAGTTGATTCAATCGTTGAACGTTTCAACAGAGAAAATTCGCGGCGGGATGATTGTTATTACGAGGCCCGCTTCAGCGGCAAGCACTGTTACCTGTACCGCTCGGATTATGGCCGTTTGGGGCCGATATGTCGTCTCACGTACACCGGCAAGATGGACGATTGGAAATTCGCCATTTTCAAGTGGAGCTCGGAAAGATATGACCCCAACGAGTGGTCTTTTCCGGGCAGCGAGCTTGCGGATGGCACTATCGAAGGGGCTATGAAAGCAGGCCTGGAAGCATACCCGGTATGACCAGCGGCCGAATATGAACAATGCGTCCGCGGCTATTGAGTTTGGCGTTATAGAGAAACCATATAAACGATAGTTCGGGGGGAAAATTATGGGAATATCTTTAAGCATTTCATCCAATGATGAAACCTATGTCTTAAGCCTCGTAAAATGGGGGGAAATTCGGAAATTATTGTCAAAAGTTTTCAAAGCCAACCCATTTCAATTTACCCCATCTTATGAGTTGGCCATATACAACAAAACAGAAGGCAAAATACCTTTAAGTCATCCTTATTTCGCTTTCCACTTTGCGGATAAAGACACAGCAATTGCAAGAATGGATTGGATGAAGACACTTTTTGAAGAAGGAAGAAGTGGTATAGAGAAACTAATAGAGGAAATTCCTAATTTTGATCCCAAACGGGAAGCTATGTATTTAGGCCCTAACGATTATTTTGATTGGAAGATTTCACGTGATAAGAAAAAAACCTAACAACCCAATCTAGCGAAGTCTAACTCGCTAATGCTTGCCAGAGTCGCTGATTTCGGATTTAGGCTAATGTATACCGAAAGAAATATGATTACAACAAAAATTGTTATTGGAACAATTATATTTATGGCTTTGGTAGGTTGTGGCAAGCGAGAAGATAACTACTTTTACAAGAAAGCAAGAGATGATTTCATTAAATACACAATTCCTGATATAAAAGAAAATTGGGATGAATACATCCCATATGCTTTTCAATTGAAAAAGAATGAAGATAGAATAGACAAAGCGCTGGGTGAAGAATCTCTGCAAAAGTATGATCCAAATTCTTTGAAGGCTCTTAAACGTTTTCTTGAGCCTGAACTGTCTAAACAAGAGAAAAAACTTATCGAAAAGATAGGCCTACCACCGCCTGCCAAGTGGGAATTTTGGGCAGATATCCTCAAAGCACCAAATAAGCACATTGCAACAACAACGAAGGGTGATGTTTTCTTAGAATATAGAGTTGAGACGTTTGATTCGGACGATTCCTTCGGTATGTATTCTTTCGCAATCGTCGAAATGATGTTTGCAAAAGATGACCGCCCAGGCTAGTTTAGAATGTTTTTCTTGTACTCACCAGAGGTTGGCTGGAAGCAGGTAGACTTTGAATTTAGCTGGGCATCCACCTTTACCTTTACTCAGTTAAGAGGTAAAACGTTTGATTAAGGTGGCAAGGGTACAAATGAGCAAAGCTGGACAAAAAGTAGGGACGGCCACCATAAAATGGTGATTGGGCGTAATGACTGGAGGATGTGAATATGGCAAAAATACCACGACAATGGGTTTACCAGCCTGGGCCTGCTTCGGGCGTGCCGGATGCAGTGAAGGATAGAATTACAGCCAAGGCGGACGAAATCGTCGAGACGTTGTTTAAGCCACGATACATCAAGCCGCCGCCTAAGAAGGCGAGGTTCAACTACATTGTGGATATCTACACGAAGTGGCATAAGAATTGCCTGTACTTCCGTGCCAAGTACGCCTGTCCGGGTCCCAATGCGCTGTCGCCGTTTTTCGAGGACAGCTTTACGCGACTTGCATATATGACGAACGGTCGTTTCAATCTGGCGTATATGAGGCACACCGGCAAGTGGCAGGAAGTGTTCACCGACCTTTCGATGGAAGAAGCATTTGACGAGATTTGGAATCAGCCGTTTTTCCATCCTCCAGGATAATTCGTCGCTCGTCGTTCGTATCTCGTATTTCGCTAATTGAAGTTTTCGTGTTCTGTCTCTTTATTCTGTATTTTTTCTAAGAATCCTGTTATCCTGTCCTAAAGAATGAACCGATTAGCTAAGATAATACCGATTGTCCGTGGACTTCTGGCAAATCCGACCGGCAATGAAGATATACCATACGAGCCTGTTATTTTGAGGTCGTTATTAAACAAAGAAGCTGTTGATTTTGCCGGTTCTGAAAAAAATGCCGAATCTAAATCCTATCCCGCACCTTTGACCAAGGGCAAGAATCCGCCGCTTTTCTTAGGCGATATAGACTTAAACGGCGAGCAGGAAACTCTCCGCAAACAATTAAACGACATGATTTCAAATTATTCACAGCGACACAACTATAAGCCGGAGATCGTATGCCTTCGTGCACTTGGGATACTTTACATCGAGCGACAAGATAATAATTGGTTCCCGCGAGGCGGGGGCCCTGATTTGCCTCTTAGGAATAAGGTTGCTGTCGTGACCGGTGCCGCCGGCGCCATCGGTTATGGAATTTGCCGGGGGCTTTTGGAAAACGGCTGCCATCTCGCGGCCACGGACCTGCCGGGCAAAAAACTCGACAATTTCACCTCTGACCTGAAGGGAATTGGGGGTGAGCGAGTGATAGGCATCCCAATCGACGTTACCGACAAGAAGTCTGTCGTCTCCGGCTTTGAAAGTATCATTAGAACCTGGGGCGGAATTGATATTGTGGTTGTCAACGCCGGTATCCCGCTGGTTTCATATTTGAAGGATATAGACCTCGATGCCTTTCGCAAGCTCGAAAAGGTGAATGTGGAAGGCTCGCTTCTGACACTTGCCGAAGCCGCACACCTTTTTATTCTCCAGGGAACCGGCGGTGATATTATTATTATATCCAGCAAGAATGTGCCCAGCCCCGGTGCCGGCTTCGGAGCTTACAGTGCCACCAAGGCCGCCTGTCATCAGTTGGGCAGAATCGCAAGTCTTGAATTAGCGCAATACGACGTTCGCGTCAATATGGTTGCGCCCGATGCGGTATTTTCTGAGGGCAAATACAAATCCGGCCTATGGGAAGAAATAGGACCGAGCCGAATGAAGGCACGCGGACTCGATGAAGAACAATTACAGGAGTATTATAAAAATAGAAATCTATTAAAAGTTAGGATTACGGGACGGCATGTTGCCAACGCCGTACTGTTTTTTGCAACGCGTCAAACACCGACTACAGGAGCTACAATTCCCGTGGACGGCGGTTTGCCCGACGCCACACCACGATAGACGGTGCTTCTGCTGCCGGGGACATAATAATTCAAAATGGTGCTTACGATAACATTATAAGGTCGGTGATTTAAATCACCGAAGAAGGAGTGCATTGACAATATGAATGAAGCTTTATCACAACTTATCAGAATATCAAGAACGGTCGGCAGGGACAGTACCCTTGTTCAGGGTGGAGGCGGTAACACGTCCGTAAAGACCGCGGATGGTAAATATATGTATATCAAGGCCAGTGGTACGGCCTTAAAAGATATGAGTAAGTCAAGGGGCTGGCGGAGGATGCGGCTGGATTCGGTCCTGTCGATTATCAAAGATAAGTCGATAGCTAAGCTCGAAACCCACGCGAGGGAAATTGAGGTGGTGAATCGGCTGCTCCTTGCCTGCGATGACAAAGTGACGGGCCCGGCTCGGCCATCTGTTGAAGCGCATTTGCATGGTTTTCTCGATAAGTGCGTGATACATCTGCACCCCAGTGCGGCGGGAGCTTTCGTAAACGCAAAAAACGGAAAGGCAATGCTCGAGAGGCTTTTTAAGACAGAAACCAGTCCGTCTCTTTGGGTACCCTATACCGACCCAGGCTCCACGCTTGCAAAGAAAATCGCCATGTTAGTGAAGAATTATCAGAAACGGTTCGGCAAAAAACCTAAAATTCTTTTTCTCCATAAACACGGTCTCTTCATCTCAACGGGAAGTGCCGATGCCGCCTTACGGCTTGTTCACAAGGTCATAAACCGCTGCAACAGCAAATTAAAACAGCCGAAAGCCGGAAAAGTCAAATCTGTAAGTCAGGAAAAAATCAAAGATATAAAACACCGCATTCGCAGGGAATTTTTCGAGGCAACAGGTGAGAACACGACCATAAGCTATTTTAATGATAATGAGATTGCCGCTTTTATGGCTCAGAAAGATGCCGGAGAAATGCTGTCGGCAGGTGTTTTGACGCCGGATGAGCTGGTATATTCCAATGGGCCGGCAATGTGGGTAGAGCGAATTGAAACGGCCGACATTGCAAAGAGATTAACGCTGCAAATCAAAAAGGGAGAAAAGCACTCCGCAGCATTTCTTGTCAAAAACGCAGGTCTTTTTGTTGCAGGCAAAAAAAAGGTCGCTCAGACGGTGCGCGACATCGTGGCTTATTCGGCTTTTATTCGCACCAACGCCAAACGGATGGGGGGAATTTGCAGCCTGAACAAGAGGCAGCGCGATTTCATCAACAAGTGGGAAGCAGAAGCATTTCGCAAGAAAGTTGCGGGCGGCTAACCGGTCAGAAAAGACACCAGACCCAAGACATAAGACTCAAGACAGTAATCGTCACCCATTGCGCCTTGGTGCTCGTTGTTCGTTAAACGAGTTTCGAGTATCCGGCATCGAGATTCAAGTTATTCTTTTGCCCTATCCTTACGCAAAAGTTCAACTATACTCTTTATGCCCTTTCTCTCTTGCCCCGACATTGAACCGGCCACAATTTTCATAAGCCTCGAGCAGCAACGGATTTTCGGTTGTCTTTTCATATTGAAATGTGCTATATTGTTAAGCTTTAGCGAAGTTGACGGGGCAATGGAGCGTTTTTTTGCCCACATAAGAGAAGTTTTTGAGGAGATTTGAAGTATGGATTTTTGCATCGAGGACACTCGAAAGAAACCGCATCCAGGATTGAAAGAGCTTATAAAAGATAAGATTATTAGCCTGGAACAAGCAAAGGACTGGCTCAGGACGATATATGAAATTCGATTCTTTGAGGAAAAGGTCTTTGAGCTTTTAGGCCGGAATATTATCAAAGGCGCCTCGCACCTCTATGCCGGCGAGGAAGCGGTCGCCGTCGGCTCTACCGCAGCTATTGAGCGGGGCGATGTAATCGGCTCGACCCATCGGGGCCACGGCCACTGCGGTGCAATCGGCAACAAATACGCCGACACCGAAAAAGACCGCCGGAACCACTGGAATGCTATGATGGCCGAGCTGATGGGCAAAGAGACCGGCTACTGCAAAGGGCGGGGCGGCTCGATGCACATAGCCGAAGTAGATAAGCAAAATAACCTCGGCTCAACCGGTATCGTCGGGGGTAATCAGCCATCGGCAGTCGGGGCGGCTTTAGCAGAGAAATACAAAAAAACCGGTAAAGTCGTGCTCTCGTTTTTCGGAGACGGCTCGACAAACTGCGGCAGTTTTCACGAATCAATGAATATGGCCTCAACACTTAAAGTACCCCTGGTGGCGATAATCGAAAATAACCTTTATGGGATGAGCGTGCCGTTCTCCGGTAGTGAAATAGAAGGCACCAGAAAAGCAAGCAATATCACCGACATTGCTGAGCGCTGCTACGCCTATAACGTTCCAGCGATGATTGTGAATGGACAGGACGTTGTAGCGGTGTATTTAGCTGTCAGCTCGGCGGTAAAATTGGCAAGAGTCGAAAATCAGATGACTATCATCGAGGCCAAGACCTATCGCTGGTACGGCCACAGCCGAAGTGACCCGCGTGCCTACCGCACAAAGGCCGAGGAAAAGGCCTGGCACGACCGCGACCCAATTATCGTCCTGCGGCAACAACTGCTGACCGATTCGCTTTGCACAGAACAGCAGCTCGATGAGATTAAAGATAAGGCCTTTGAAACTATTGAAACAGCGACGAAATTTGGTATGGACAGCCCCTGGCCAAATCCCGCGGATTTGGTCAAAGATGTGTATGTCGAAGAAGCTTACGATGCTCCGCTTATCGAATCAGAGAAGGCAACATCTGCGAAGGTAATGGAAGCAACTACTGCATTTCAGACTGCTTTGGCTCAGGCAGCCGGAAAGACAAAGAAAGAAGCCACCGAGCAAGCCAAAGCCGTAATCAAATCACAGTTCGGAATGGACGTTATGACTATAGGCCAGGCGGTTTCCGCCGCACAGGCTGAAGAATTGAGACGAGACGAAAACGTTATCGTAATGGGTGAAGATGTAGGCCTTTACGGCGGAGCATATCAGGCAACGCGCGGACTGTCGGCCGAATTCGGAACCGACAGAGTCATTGATACCGCGATATCCGAGGCGGCCATTGCAGGCGCCGCGGTCGGGGCCGCCCTTCGAGGACTAAGGCCGGTGGCCGAGATTATGTATGTTGATTTTGTTACCATAGCGATGGACCAGCTCGTTCACGTCGGCGCCTATAATCGCTACATGTTCGGCGGCAAGGCCAAGGTGCCCATGGTTCTGCGGACCGAAGGTGGAGTCGGCAGATGTATCGCCGCCCACCATTCGGAATCGCTCGAGGCCTGGCTTATGCATCCGCCCGGCCTGTATGTTGTAATGCCCTCAACGCCTTATGACGCAAAGGGTCTGCTCAAGGCCGCTATACGCAGCGACAACCCGGTGGTCTTTATCGAGCACAAGGCGACTTATGGTCAGTTTGGCCCTGTACCGGAAGGCGACTATATTATCCCGCTCGGCGTTGCGGATATTAAAAAACCCGGCAAAGATGTAACCATCGTCAGCTACAGTAGAATGGCGATGTACTCGCTGGAAGCGGCCAAAATCCTGGCCGAGCAGCACGGCATTGACGCCGAGGTAATCGATGTGCGAACGCTAAAGCCGCTGGATATTAAGACAATAGCTGAATCCGTTCGCAAAACCGGGCGACTGGTTACGGTCAGCGAGGGATTCGGTACCTGCGGCGCAGGCAGGGAGATAACCGGCCGGTTTATGGAATACGAACTCAGCGACGGCAGCCACGGCTTCGACTATCTCGATGCCGCGCCGATAAATCTGGCAGCGGCAGATGTGCCTCCGCCGATGAGTGAGCCGTTGGAGATAGCCAGTATTCCAAGCGTAGATAAAATTGTCGAAGTCGTTAAGGCAATTGTATAATGGTAAATGGTAAATGGTAACTGGTAACTGGTAAATGGTAAATGCTTACCAATAACCAATCACCAATAA
>CAYVIT010000026.1:0-1370 GCA_964451425.1 uncultured Pirellulales bacterium | reverse complement strand
TGGTAACTGGTAACTGGTAAATGGTAAATGCTTACCAATAACCAATCACCAATAACCAATCACCAATCACCGATTAACCAGTAGAATTTGAGGATTTATAAATGGCAAGAGAAGTCAGACTGCCGCAGCTTGGCCAGACGATGGAAGAAGGAACAATCGTTAATTGTCTGGTCAAGGTCGGCGACGAAGTAAAGAAAGGCGATGTGATTTTCGAGATAGAGACGGACAAGGCGACCCTCGAGATGGAATCGCCGGCGGAAGGTTTTGTAAAGTATATTCTCGCCCAGATTGACCGGACATTGCCCGTAGGCGCACCGATTCTGGTAGTCGGTGATAAGGATGAAGTTGTGCCGCAAAGCTTTGTCGACTCTCTAAAGGCCGCTGCTCCCGCCCCACCTGCTGCCGAACCAACTCCTGCAGCCCCTGTCGCTGAACCTGCACCCGCTGAGCCGCCATCCGAAACCAAACCGGCAGAGAGAATAAAGGCCTCGCCGCGGGCAAAGAAACTGGCCGAGCAGCTCGGTGTGGACCTGGCGGCAGTTACCGGCACAGGACCAGCCGGCAGAATTACCGAGGAAGATATCAAGCAAACCGCTGCCGAAAAGCCCGCCAAACCAGCTCCGGCTGAGGTATCTGAGCCAATGGTCAAACTCGGCACTAAAATGCCGCTCAACAGGCTTCAGAAGATAACCGGCCAAAGAATGGTGCAGTCAAAACACGAAATACCCTGCTTCTATTTGAGCGTAAAGGCCGATGTTACAGACCTCGTAAAATTTCGGACCAAATTGAACAAGGCCAGCGACGTAAAGGTCGCCTATAATGACTTTATTATGCGGGCGGTTGCGATGGGCCTGGAAAAATTCCCGATAATGACAGGCCAACTAATTGGTAACACCATTCAGTTGGCAGACAGCATTGGCGTTGGCCTGGCTATTTCCGTGCCGGGCGGACTTGTTGCACCGATTATCAAAGACGTAAATAAAAAAGATGTCAGGCAGATTGCACGTGACAGCAAGGCCCTGATTGAAAAGGCCCGCAGCAATAAACTGGCTCCGGAAGATTTAGAGGGCGGCTGTATCACAGTAAGCAACCTCGGTGCCTTTGAGATAGAATCTTTTATCCCGATAGTCGTGCCCGGCCAGTGCAGTATACTGGGAATCGGGCAGATTGCCGAAACCTGTGTGCCCGAAAGTGGTAACATTATGGTTCGCAAGCTGATGAGTATGACCCTGTCGATAGACCACAAGGTTACTAACGGTGCTTACGCAGCCCAGTTTCTGGACTATGTAAGAAAACTGCTCGAAGATACATCCACGTTTAATATTGGTGATTGGTAATTGGTTATTGGTTATTGGTTATTGGTTATTGGT
>CAYVIT010000025.1:28351-33039 GCA_964451425.1 uncultured Pirellulales bacterium | reverse complement strand
TCATTAATGTTTATTTGACAGACAACAGCAAATCATTGATAATAGTGCGAAGAAATAGAGAGTCGTTTTTTTGGAGAAAAGGCGATGCGGCTTATTGTAAAACAAAAGGATGGCCAGGCAAGAAAGTTTCGATTCACCGAGGGACCCATCTCCATAGGCAGAGCAGCTAACAGCCATGTTTTTTTGCCCGATAGATCAGTCTCAAAACAGCACGCGGTGATCTCTGCCACCGGCGAAGGGAAATGGATTGTCGAAGACCTGGAATCAGCAAACAAAACGTATCTAAACGATAAGGAAATCCATAAAGCTGAAATTAAAACCGGCGATTGTCTTCGTATAACTGATTTTACCATGGAAATCAATATCGAGGATGATACCGGCATGGACAAACCAATACATTTGGAAGACACATTTCATCTGGAAGCGGCACTCGCAATACCGCCTCACGAGACCGTAGTAAGAAAGACCGATGCCGGACATGCTCCTGCTATGAGATTAGGGGCCAAAAGATTGACGGATTTTTCACAGGCTACTGAGGCAATCTGTGAAGCCGACAGTCTTGACAAAGTAGTTCAGACCTTGCTGGATATTACATTAAAGCAGTTCAACGCATTTCATGTCTGGTGCGCTTTAAGAAACCAGCCGACCGGCCCGATGCCGTATCAGGCAGGCAAAAAACGAGACGGGCAGTCAGTAAAACTCAGTGAAATAAAACTTCAGGCAAAGATCGCCCAGGCGGTTGAAAAAGGCCAGTTCCTGGTCTTGCCGCGGGTTTCCGCACAGGTAGAGGAAGAGGAAGCGATACGCTCTGCATTGATAGCGACCATTATGCGTCCCAACGGCTGTTTCGGCGTGATATATGTCGATAACGCAATGAAAGACAAGCACTACAGTCTCAGCGATCTGGATTATCTTATGCTGGTTGCGATGCACACGGCAGCAGTACTTAGAAGATTTCTGAACGTTTGAATCAAGCTGGCAACGGCGGTCGGATTCTCGATATCTTTTCCTATACGTTCGCTTGTATTATCAGAAATCGTGTCGGCGCCGGATTTCTAAATGACCGGAGACCGACACCGTTTCCGTGCCGTTCTTGTTATCTTTTCTTAAGTGTCACGCTGACGCCCGCGCCTTGTTCGTAAAAGATTGTTTCCAGGTCAGGATTTGTAGTTACTGCTTTGACGTATTCCGGTATACCGGCTCGCCCGCCGCGTATACTGATGTTATGGGCCACAATCAGCCCGCCCGGGCGCACGAGAGGTAAGAGCTTATTGAGGTAATCGGTGTAGCCTTCCTTGTCTGCGTCAATGAAAAGCAGGTCGATAGGCTCTTTTAGCTTAGGAGCTTCCTTGTGGGCGTCGCCCTCGATGAGCGTAACGAGCTTGTCGACACCAGCCCGTTTGAAGTTCTCGCGGGCCAGTGAGGCCCGGTGGGCATCGATTTCGTAAGTGGTAAGCTTGCCGCCCGTGGTTCTCAGGGCCAGACAGAGCCAGTTGCCGGAGTATCCATTGGATGTTCCGATTTCGACGACATGCTTTGCACCGATTGTCTCTGTCAAAAGCCGCAGCAGCCTGCCGTCTGTTATTGGGACGTTCATCATCCCTGCTCGCTGGTTTTTGTCCATATCGTCAAGGACGCTCATGGTTTTCTTTTCCGCCTCCGACTTCGATAGTGGGGGATTTTCTGTGGACGAGGTGTCACGCCTGCCCATCATAGGCCGGCCTTGACCGGGCTGCATACCTTCGCCAGGCCTGCCCATACCCCTTTGAAATCTTTGCCCCCTTTGCTTCATATCTTCGAGCAATTGCCCCATCTTTTCCCTGTCATTTTTCTCGTAGGCCTTTGTAAGCTCGTCGAGCCATGGTTCAATCCCGCCTCGCATAGCTCCGGGACCGCCCTGTTGGCCTTGGTTCCTGCTACCCATAGCTCTGCGCTGTCTCGCAGCGGCTGCGTCCGCTTGTTCCTGTCCTATTAAGTGTACGAGTCCTGCCAGTAAAACCATCACAGCAAGGCTTAACATAATCTTCTTTAACATTTTTGCCCCTTTCCAAGTTACTCTTCTGTTTTGTTATATTAAAGTTACATTGCTACCCGTAGTAATAATCCATTCGTAATTACTCGTTCGGGTCGTTTCTATTTTCTCTTATTGCATTTCGATTCATACCATTCCAAGGTCGGTTCGGACCCACTGGACGTCGCCCAGGACCGAAGGGCCCGGGACCTCGGCGCATACGCTCCTGCGGGCCTCCGCGATGTCGGCCTCCTTCGCCCGGTCCTCGCTCGGGAGGGCGGAGCTGCGCCTGCAAAAGGAGGAGCCACCGCTGCCAGATTCGTTTCTGCTCTTCGGTGAGTACCTCGGAAATACCCTCATTCATCTGTCGCAGTTGCTCGGTGATTTCAATGCGGGCACCGGCGCGGATATCGTCAAGCTTTTGCATGTGGTTTTGCAGAATGGGCCCGATTTTCTCATCCTGCTCTGGGCTTAGGCCCAGTTCGCGCCCAAGCCGCCCAATCATCATCCTGGTGGCTGTCTCCAGAGGTTGTGGAGGTCTCGTCAGCCTGTCTGGAGCCAGAATCGACATCGACGCGGCGCCGATGACAATACCAGCCAGCAGGATGACCAGGCCGAAGAACGCCATGCGCCAGTGGTGCATCTGCCTTAAATAGTCATGTGACGTTTGTGTTTTCTCTATCTCGTTCATTGCATCACCCAGAGAATTGTCTCAGAGATTTCAGCTAAAGGATTTGACTGAAAATAGTATGAAATCACTGCGATGGCCATCACGGAAGCTGCTATTGCAGAGGACAGAACTGCCACCCACATCAAAGGCCTTTCCGACATACGGACGAGGCTGTTCTGTTCGGTTTCAAGGATCGCAAGCACTCGGTCGCCGACATCTACACGAGGAGAAGCTTCGCCGCGGGCTCGGGCCGCCAGGATTTTCAATTGGTCGTCAAAATTTATCATTTTATTTCCCTCCCGGTTTGTTTGAAAAGATTACGTAATTTGTTTCGTGCTCGCCAGGCCTGGACCTTGACCATGCTTTTGGTCCAGCCCGTTCGTTGGGCAGTTTCAGCTACATCGCATTCTTCCAGGTATCGCAGGGTCAGGACCAGCCGGTCACGCGGCGGTAGTTGTCCCAGTAGTCTGTGCACTAATGTGGCCGCTTGGCTGGCATCCATCTTCTCCCCGGAATCAAAAGGCAACTTGTCCCATTCCTCTAAGGTGAAGCTCTCTCTTTTCTTCCGGCGGGCGACCTGCTTCCAGTAACTATACCCGACACGAGTAGCGATCCGTGCAAGCCAATGGGCAAAAGGAGCTTTCCCGCGATACCGATCCAGGCTGAGGTATGCCTCAACGAAAACGTCCTGAACCAATTCCTCATGGATACGGTGGTCTCTGCTGAAACGCCATAAAATCTGCCCGATGTGACGTTGGTATCGTTCAATCAGTCGGCGGTAGGCCTCGGAATCACCATTACGGCTTTGCCGGATATCCTCTAAGTCCACCGCCAGAGGTACAGCTATGTTCCTGCTTTTAGCCGGTGCCGACAGCGGCTCTGTTATCGCTCGGACCAATTCACCCAAAAGCTGGGCAGCTTGGAGGCCTATCGTTAGCTCTGGACAAATTGCGAAAGCCGTACATACGGGATATGTTGTCTTCATTCCTTCAATCTGATTCTCGTACGTTTTCATGTCCTCTGGCTAATCTTTTAGGGTAATAAAACTCCGCCGACAAGGCTCATCGGCGGAGTCGAAAACATATCGGTTTTGTAAATCTTCCTGTTCGTTGTGTTACTAATCTACCATCTTGGCCCTGGACGTCTGAAATCTTCATCTACTGGTCCTCTTCGCCAACCTCTATTCCAGGTTTCCTGATAGGCGTCTGCTCCCCAGCCTCTGCCGGCGCCTCTGCCGGCACCCATTCCTGGGCCTCTTCCGGCGCCCATTCCAGGACCTCTGCCGGCGCCCATTCCTGGGCCTCTACCGGCGGCGCCCATTCCTAAACCTCTGCCGGCGCCTCTTCCAGCACCTCTGCCAAGGCCCATTCCCTGACCTCGAAAACCGCCTCGCTGTCCGAACCGCTGAAACCTACGGCCTGAACCAAGACCTCCTATACCTTGAGGTAAATTCTCAGCTCTTTCTTTCAGCTTTGCCGTCAATTCCTCAAGCTCTTTCCGTTGTTCGTCGGTCAGCACTTTCTTAACAGAGGCTATTATGGATGCTTTCAGAACGGCCCCGTTTCCAATCGCTTTGCCCAAGTTCGTCGCTGCTTCACGGATACCAGCTTCATCTCCTTTCACTACAGCTTCACGTACAACCTTCGTCGCTTCAACTATAGCTTTTCTTGAAGTTTCAGCCTTTTCCTTGTTTGCTTTGAGGACTTCATTAATAGCCTCCACCTGTTCGTCGGTCAGGTCTAACTGGCGAAGAATCCTTAATGGCATCGGGTAACCGCCGGGTCCGCCACCTCTGCCAAGCATCCCCGGCCCGGCAGGTCCAATTAGTCTACCCTGCGGCTCCATAAGGGCTCCGCCTGACATGTTCCACCCAGGCCCTGGTCCATGTCTTCCACCGCGACCGCGACCACCCCAACCAGCAAGTGCCTGCGTACTTAGCACCAGCACGGCCAAGAGAATTAGAATCGCTACTTTACATCCTGTCTTTTTCATTTTCGGCTCCTTTCT
>CAYVIT010000025.1:0-28251 GCA_964451425.1 uncultured Pirellulales bacterium | reverse complement strand
AGAGAATTAGAATCGCTACTTTACATCCTGTCTTTTTCATTTTCGGCTCCTTTCTTTACGTGTTTGGTTCTATGAATTCTGACATCTGATATCAGACATCTGACTTCAGACATCTGACTTCTGACGTCTTACTTCTAACAGGATAGTGGTCGCTCGACAGGAAAGGTTACACTTGCAGGACGGTTTTCCCTAAAAAATATCTGTTTCACCCCGTTAGAAACCTTTCATAGTTCGTAGTTCATTGTTCGTAGTTTTTAGTTCTTTGCCTCTTTGTCCGTTCGTAGTTAATTGACATATCGGATTTGCCCCGTTAGAAATCGACGTCTTACTTCTAACCGGTTTTGCACTCGTACTTCGCAGCGAAGCGCTGCTTCGCAGAGTAGTATAGGTAAAGACGAATTTAGTGCCTGTTTTATTGCATTGTTCCAATCAGAATTTATAGGATGGGAAAAAAGTTGTTAGCTAAGGCTCACGTTCGGTCGATACTGTCAAGACTTGAAATTGCTTTTCCGGCCAACCAAGTTTTTGGGCGACAGCTTTCGGGAACTGCCAGCCGGAATCTTCTTTCTGATAGAGCCGTACCCGGCTGTGTTCAGCAGCCATTGCTGCCGCCTGGGGTATGTCCAGATACCGCAGTACATTGAGGAATGTCGGCCCGTCACGGTGCGATTTTGGTATATTCCGCAGGTCAAGCCGGGCAACGCCGGGCTCGAACAAGGAAGCGTATAGAACGATGCCGGCCATATACTTTTTGCCTTGTAGCTCCAGCGGCTTGCCGCTCAGTGAATCGATTGTACGCAGTGCCTGAATCGCACGTCGTACGTCCCACACCCGCATACCGTCAAGCGTCTGCCCCAGCAGCATAAATCGCCGGCGGATTTGTGTTTGCTTGCGTTCATCCGGGTTCCAGGCGGTCGGCCCGATGCCCCGCGGCGCAAAGTATGCCATTACAAGATTAGTATTTTTGAAAAGCTCCTGCTTACTTTTGAAAGAATTCTCATTCGGCTCAGGCAGGGTCTGGTCGTTGAGTTCATCAGCGAAGCCCACTCGCATAGCGGCCAGCCATTCTTTCCATTCCTCTTCGTCCAGCACATCAAGCGCTACCATCTCTGTCTTGTTGAGCCCGGCACGCTGGGCCCTGTACAATCGCAGGCGAACGTGCGGCTGGCTTGTGAAATCATACGCGCTAAAGCGAATACCGTGTCTCTCAACAGAGAATACGGATTTGATATCGAGCGGACCTGCATCCGCTTCGGTAGGCCAGCCGCGGAAAGACTTTTCCCGAAGCGATTTCATCCACTCTTCCCGCTGCTTTGTCCAATCTTCGGCTGATTGTGGTGCCGGAGGTTCCGGTGCCCTGGCAACGAACGATTCATGTATTTCGGTGTTTATCTGGTCCTCAGGCAGCTTGTCGAAGACCTTGAGCTGCTCCGGCTCGAAAAAAGCCACGGCCGGCTTGTCAATAAGCGGATTCTCATCCTTTAGAAAGCGATTAAACCACACAAAAGCGTGGATGCGCATCTCCTGAGTGTCTTTGTGCGGGCCTTCGGTTATGTGCAGACCAAGGTTGTTCTCGGCGTTGTACAGCCTGTAGATGTTTCGCGCCTTTTCGTGCAGCCGAACGACACCGTCTAATGGAAAAATATTATCTTTGTCACTATTGGAGATAAGAAGCGGCCGGGGCGCAACGAGCGCAGCCACAAGAGGGTAATCCCAGCGGTAAGTATTGACAATGTACATACAGTCACAGTGTCCCTCAACACAGCCATCCAGAACGTGGTTTTGAAGGTCGGTGATGCCGGCGACAGGCACCGCTGCCTTGATTCGGTCGTCGAGGGCGGCAAGCCACCAGCTATACGCGCCGCCGCCGGAGCGTCCGGTTACGCCGATTCGGTCCTTGTCCACTTCTTTGCGGGTTTCGAGGTAATCCAGCGAGCGGATACAGTTCCACGCCTCGACGCCGGCCGGCGTATAGCCCCGGCTGTTCCACCACCACATTTTATATCGGTATGTCCCGTGGTGGATGCCCTCTATCTCGCCCAGTTGCAGTGTGTCGATAGTGAAGCAGACGTAGCCGTGCCGCGCAAACCAGGCCGGATGGTGTTGATAAAGGGCCTTGTTACCATAGCTGATACCGTCTTTCTTGATACGGCCGTGACCGCACACATAAAGTATCGTCGGCGCCGGCTTTTCAAGTCCTTTCGGGATATACAAGTTGCCTGTTACATACAGGCCGGGCCGAGATTGATAATGAATATTCTCGACGGTAAACTCGTCGTGCTCGACCTTGCCGGTGATGACAGGTTTTAGGTCGGTCTTTTCCGGAAGCGGCTCAAGCCCAAGCATCTCGAACAGTTGCTTTCGATAAACCTCGCGTTTTGTTTTCCAATCATCGAGCGTTTTGATATCGGCCAGACACCCGTCACGCAACTTCGCAGTCTCGGCGAGGAAGTATTCGGCGAGCATTCGGTCGGAAGGACTTGGGCCAATTGTCTCCCAATTGTCTGCCAAAGAAGGAACGCTAAGGCATAGCAGTGGGAATACAAAGCAGGCCCAGTACGTCAATTGTGATTTTTCGTAAATAACCATTTTCACCTCCTGATTTACGACATCGAGACTCATTTTATTACGATAACCATACATCAAGATTTTCTTTTACAAAATCATCATCGGCAAGCTGCGGATAATTTTCTATTATTTTGTCTATCGTTTCGGCTTGGCCGGGTGACAGGCATTCATTTTTATCAAGCGTTCGCACTTCATCAACAAGACCCTGCCGTTTCAATACATACAATATGCCGGTAATGCATCCGGCGAAATGATTATCGGCATCGAAGATTGCCTTATTGGCCAGCGTTAATTGACCTGCTAACGTTAGCATCTCTTGCGGAACCTGCATCTTGTATTCACGAATTTTCTTGATGCGAGCAAGATACTCAACCGCTTTTTTCGTCCAGCAGGCCCACTGGCCTAACAGCCCGCCGACAATCTGAAGTGACACTTTTCGGCCGTCAGTATTCAATTCGTATTTTGTGAGTAAATCGACGATTATGTTGTCGTCGTTGCCTGTATAAAGTGCGATTTCATCAGCTCTGCCGGAATATGCAACCGCTTCGAGCAGCACAAGGGTTTGATATCTGTTAAATGGCGCAATCTTTATGGCAACCACTTCTGTAATCTCAACAAACTTTCTCCAGAATTCAGCTCCCAGCAACATCTGGCTTATAACTTCTTGTAAATAAAATCCCATAATCGGTATGACTTTGGAAACCTGCCGGGCGTGGTCTATCAACTCATCGACTGATTTTCCTTTTAGCGCCGTAAGGCTAAGCAGTCCGAGATGATAGCCAAGGTCCCGGGCTAATTCGGCTTCTTTGACAGCCTGCCTGGTCTCGCCGACGATGCCCGCAATCATTATTGGTTCACCACAATTTGTGGATTCAGTGCAATGTTGTGCAGTCTCACTTGCCAATTCCAGCACGGGCCGATACAAGCCTACTTTCGAATTGTGGATTGCGAACTGGGTCGTGTGGACACCTACTGCCAATCCGCCCGCACCGGTTGCTAAGTAATAACGGGTCAATGCCCTCTGATGCTGCTCATCGATTTTGTTATCTGCCCGAAGGGCCAGTGGATGAGCGGGAATAACACATCCCGAGCGAAGTTTGTTGATAATATCCGAGTTCACCCCGTTAGAAATCTTCACTTTTTGTACCATATTTTTTCCTGCGTTAGAATTTCTAACGGGGTTCACCATAAAAAAACCGCGATTAGAATTTGCCGTTGCGTATATCGTATTTTGTTGGTTTGTTTAAGACCTTTTTGCCCGATGTCACCCATTTCACAATCAAGGACACCATTTCTTTAAGCGTCGTCTTCGGCTCACCGAATACGCTGAAACAGCAAGATGCATTCGAAAGCAGGGCTGTTTTTGCCTCTTGTGATATAAATTTCGGTTCTTTGCCAAGCTCTTTGCCGATTTGCTCAGCTAATTGACGAATCGGCACTGTGTCCGGCCCGGTGACATTAAGAACAGTAGGCGGTGATTTTGCCAGACTAATCGCCTGAATGATATAGTCGTTAGCGTCCCTTTGCCAGATGAGATTAACGGCGCCCATGGTCAAATCAATAGGTTCGTCGTTTAGTATTCTTAAGGTAAGGTCGACAATAATACCATATCGAGGCTCGTTGGCATAATTGAGTCTGACTAGTGTTACCGGCGTATCATAAAGCTGCGAGAAATACTGAAACATTCGTTCTCTGCCGAGGCAGGACTGGGCGTATTCGCCCACCGGCTCCGGCATAGTATCTTCCCGAGCGCCGCCACTTTTGATATCGACCAAAGGATAAACGTTGCCGGTGGAGAACGCCACAATCCGCGCATTTTTATAATATCGAGCTGCCAGACCCGGTAAAAAGCTGTTTAACGCCCACGTTAATGGCTGATTGCCTGTGGTACCGAATTTCATACCGGCCAAATAGAATACATTTTCTACTTCGGGTAATTCGCGATATTGTGATTCATCCAGCAGGTCTGCCTCGATAGTCTTGACTCCCGCCTGCTCGATTCTGGCCTTGACCGCCTTATCGCTAAATCGCGAGACCGCATAAATATCCTTGCCGTTACTACTCTGCGAAGCAGCGCTTCCGGCCTTCGCAGCCGCTTCCGGCCTTCGCAGCCGCTTCGGCGGAGTAGGCATGGCGGAGCAGGCTCGCTGCGAAGTACGAGCTGATGCCTTTTTGAGCATCATCGCCAGTGTCGGCCCCATCTTGCCACCCGCTCCCAAGACGACAATGTCACCATTCAAAGTGGCAACTACTTTCCTGGTCGCCTCCGTTGGCTCACTAAGAATGTCCTCCAGGCCGCTTTCGTCTATTTCAGATATATTTATCATACCTTCCTCAATGTTTGATATCGTATTCTCGATTCATTCGATATTGAAAATTAGTTTTCCCTAAGGGGACCCTAAGACAACATAAGCACCAGTCGCCATAGGACCCGCACGGCCATAAGTACAACAACCGCTAATCCCAGGCCGGTCAATATGTTCAATGCAATCGAATTACGTCGGTCACCCATAATGTCTTTCTGGTTCGCAAGCCAAAGTATCGTAACAGCCATAAGCGGATTTCCTACGACCGTAAGGGCCTGACCGAAGATGATAGCATCTACCTTTTTGATGGGGGTATTTAAAACAATCATAGCCACAACCATTCCAACCAGCAAGACCAATACAGTAAAACGGCGTGACCATGGGTCGCTGAGCTTTGCAGGCTTGCCGACTCCGTCGGCCAAGATGCTGCCGCCAATCATCGAGTTTATTACAAAAGGGTTCATAGCCACAGCAAAAAGTCCGATGCAGAACAGAGTGTAAGCGCCTCGGCCAAGTAAAGGCCGCAGTTGTGTCGCCAGCACACCAATATCATTTGCAGGCTGTCCCCGTAGGACTGTACCGGCAGTGATAAGAATAACTGCGCTGACACCAGTAATTACACACACACCGGCTATCGAGTCACCGATTCCCCGGTCATAGTCTTTAATTGTCCATCCTTTCTCTCTGACCAAATTACCCTGGTACAGAGCGCCTGCTACTGAGAAAGTCGTCCCCAGTAATGAAGCGATAAGTATCATAGGGTCTGTAATGCCGGTCTCACCACGGCTCGGCAAACCAATGGATACGCCTTCCGGCAGGCTCGGAATCAAACCTTTCAAAACGGCTAAAAAGTCCGGGCGAACAATAAAAAGATTTACTAAAAAGCAGATTAATATCAGAGCCACCATGCCCTTCATAATCCGCTCGAGCGCCCGATATACCTGCTTCAGCGTGAAGATAAGCGCGATGATTACACCATTGAATATCAATAATACACCACTGTCGATAATGTGTTTGGTCCTGTCGCTCATCTGCTGCGGGTCTCCAAAGAGACGCGCTACCCCAAGAGCATCCGCAACTACAGCAACCGCCAGGTTGTTGGAGAATTGAAAAGCCGTGCAAATCAGGCACAGATTAATCGCGATTACGGCAGCGACAGGCCGGCCGAGACGCTGGGCTACCAGCGTACAGGGCGTTGCTCCACCCACAACTCCGACTCGGGCCGCTGTGGTCATATATGTACCCATTAGGATGCCTGTCAAAAGCAGCAGCCAGAGCAATTCGTATCCATGTCTGGCGCCGACGTTGGAACTGATAAGTAAGCTCCCCGGCCCAAACACCACGCATGCAGTGATGAGTGCAGGCCCAATCGAACGCCACCAAGAAGAGTGCTTTTCGAGCTTTGAAGCTGTGGGTTCAGTCATAGGGCGGCTCCTAACTTAAGTGTTATTACACCTGCTCAGGAACTACGAAAGGCTCGCGATATTGGCGTTTCAGGAGTTCGTTTGCCTGTTCGTGAAAATCTCCGATAAATCTCTCGTTATCAGTATCCATTTCAAGCCATGGCCCAAGAATCCTCGGTGTCGCTTTAACATCCACTCCGTTAACCAGAAGATGCTCCTGAAAACGCTCGAAAGAATCCACCATTTCCTTATTTCCTTTGATGGCTTCCATAACCTGGTCACGTGACGTTTCTTTTCCGAGCCGATATGAGATATTGCCTATGTGACAGAGAGCGCTGGAAAGGTGTCCTTCGGCGATGTCGGCGTTCAGGTCGCTGACTTTGCGGCTGCGAACGGCTTTGATGAAGTTGACGTGGTGCCCGCTGCCTTCGGTGCGTTTGAACTGCCTGATTTTTTTGCCGTCGTTGTCATATACCCAGCCGCCCACAAAGTAACCGCCTTCGCATTGAACTACAACACCGGCCCGTGTTCCCCGAAAGTCATCCATCGCCGAATCACCTTTTGCTCGCGGAAGACCGCGTACTTCAAATATGATAGGTGCAGGCTTGTAGTCAAAAAACACAATCTGTGTGTTTGGTGTTTCGCCATCGTCGATATATCCGAACCGTCCGCCGATGCTCATCACCCGTGGTGGCAGCGTATTTTTGTCCAGGAACCATTGACAGATATCCGTGAAGTGAATCCCGTTGTTGCCAAAATCACCGTTACCGGTAGGCCACACCCAGTGCCAGTCGTAATGCAGGTTCTTACGCATCAGAGGTTCCATTGGAGCCGGACCACACCACAGGTTATAGTCTATCGATTCTGGAATTGGTTGCGGTCCACTTACTTTTCCGATACTGCCGCGTCGAACATAGACAATGCCGTATACAATCACAATCTTGCCGAGATTGCCCTGTTGGATATATTTAATTGCCTCCTTCAGTCCCTCGTCGCTGCGTCGCTGGGTGCCGGCCTGGACAATCCGGTTATATTTGCGGGCCGCCTCGACCATTTTCCTGCCTTCCCAGATATTATGGGAAACCGGTTTTTCAACATATACGTCTTTACCTGCCTGACACCCCCATATTGTTACCAGTGCATGCCAGTGGTTCGGCGTGGCTGTAATGATGGCATCAATGTTCTTATCTTCCAGCAATTTGCGATAATCGACGTATGTATCAACTTTTTCATTGCTGTCTCTAAATTTTTTCTCTTCGCGGTCGAGAACGCTCTTGTCCGCATCGCAGATTGCTGCAACACGTATACCGGGGATATTGCGAAACCAGTTGATATGATTACTGCCCTGGTTATGGATACCCACTACAGCCACGCGGATATCATCATTGGCCCCTCGCACGCGGGAGTAAGGCAGCACCAGTGCGGCTCCAGCCGTCACCGAACTCTTTACAAAATCTCGCCGTGTGATACGCCTCATCAGCGGCCTCCTTTATAATTTAATATCAAGTCTTAAAAACATCTTGCTTTCATAATACTGTAATCATCTCTCTTATTCCAACTAATTTTATATACAACCTCCTACTGTCAAAAATTACTCGTCAATGTCGTTCAGAAGGGCGGTTACAGGCACTTCCCGAAGGCAACTATTACAATAAGATTCTGATTAAGGAAAGTGTTCTATGAGCTGATACTTGTGACTGGTGCGAATTGCTCTGTCCTTTTCATAAGGACTTATGTGACTGCGTCGGACAGCTTCGACCATCATCGATATTGTGTTGTCGTATGTCTTTCTGCCTGGGTCAGGTGCCGTAATCCAGAGTAAATGCTGCGATTCCTCTTTGCATAATAAGGCTTTATAAAATACCTCTAAAGTTATCGGCAACTCTTCATCTTTTTCAAAAGTTATGAGATAATTCAGGGAAAACAATTTCTGCATCAGACATACCATGAAACTATTCACAGTTTACCTTTTGGCCGTCATCAGGTCAATATTGCCTCATAAACCGGCCACGCAGCAGCATTTGCCTGCGACAACATATAACTTTTTTATCGGTAGTTGGTTGAAGGACTGTGCTATAAGAGGGAAATTCGCGTTATTGTACCAAAGAGTGGGATTTTCGTTAAATCACGATTTTTATATGCCGATAATCTTTATAATAAAATGACCGGCATTTTGCGCACAGCAGATGTGTTGTTTTGCGGTTATAAAAGTCTGGTCGAGACTGAGAAGGGGTTTTTTAGGATAAGTATTCTGTCCCTCTGATGCGTGAAGGTGTCGTGTCATACGACAGGTAGAGAGCTGATAGGATGAAAATAGCCAGTAAAATTAGCTTTGCTTTTCTTATAACAGCCGTTTTCCTTACGGGTATTTGTGCACCTTTGTTTTACATGATAGCCAGAAAAAGCTTGGAAGAGAGAATATACGCGCATCTTGAGACGACCGCTCAGTCAAGAGCACACCATATAGAGACATACTTAAATGAGCATAAGGAAAAAGTGGAAATAATGGCTGATTCGGCTTTGGCAGAAGCTGCGCTTGAGAAATTTAAGAATAAAGAATCCAGTTCAACAGAGCTAACAAAAGAAGCAAGCTTAGAAGTAACAGAGTTCATTCAAACAGAGGTGGATTTCTACGAAATTTTTGTTCTAAATCTGGATGGCAAGATTGTCAATTCTACCGATGAAAGCAACATCGGCTTAGACAGGTCGACCGATGCCTACTTTTTAGGCGCCAAGGAAAGAGTTTATATCAAAGATGCCTACTATTCTACAACAACGAATAGGAGATCAATTGCCATATCTGCTCCAGTATTGGATGATGAGACAAGAGAGTGCTTGGGTGTACTCGTTGCCCGACTTGACTTAACAGGCCTGGACGAGATAGCCTGTGATAGAACCGGCCTTGGTGAGACAGGCGAAATCTATATTGTAAATAAAGAAGGCTATATGATAACGCCTTCAAGGTTCAAAGAAGATACCTTCCTTAAACTAAAAGTTGATACTGAAAACACAAGAGCGTATCTTGAAGACGTCAAAAAGTTCGGCAGCAAACCTCATCGGCATGTACCTTTTACATATATAGATTATAGAGGAGTTAAGGTTTTGGGCATGCACGACCATATACCGCAGATGACGTGGGGTCTTTTGGCAAAGATTGATGCCAAAGAGGTATTGGCACCTTTGGCTAAGATAAAGTTTTTATTTGTTTTTATAACGATTTTCGTGCCTATAGCAGCGTGGCTAATAGGAATCTTTTTTTCAGGAATTATCTCTAAACCCATCCGTAAGTTACAGGTGGGGGCTGAAATAATAGGCCTGGGAAATCTGGATTATAAGGTAGAGGTGGATACAAAGGACGAAATCGGTCAGCTCTCCCAGGCATTTGACCAGATGAGCGAAGATTTAAAGGAATCTCATTTAAAGCTGAGGGAATCACATAAGGAGCTTGAAAAAATGGTGCAGGAACGCACCGTGGAATTATCATCGACCAACAAAAAACTCCAGGAGGAAATTGAGGAGCATTCGTTAGCCCAGAGGATACTTACGGAGCGTATTAAGGAGCTTGGCTGTCTTTATGGGCTGTCCAAGATTATGGAGAAACAAAAGATTTCCTTGGAGCAAATTTTTCGGGAAACTGTTGTTCTGGTTCACGGTGCATATCGGTATCCTGACCTCACTTGCGTAAGAGTCACTTTCGAGGGGATACAGTATAAAACAGATAATTTCAAAAAAAGTGAATTAAGCCAGTACGCCGAGATAAATGTAAGAGGGGAAAAAGCAGGAGAGATTGAGGTTTATTACCTTGGCGGAAAAACAGAAGACGGCCAAAGCCCATTTATTGAGGAAGAACGTGCTTTGTTAGATGCGGTTGCCGAACGTCTGGGCAGAACCGCAGAGCGTAAAAAAGCGGCGGAAAAACTTCATTTGTTCCAAAATCTGTTAAACAGGTCAAGCGACAGTATTTTTGTAATGGAACCGGAATGGGGCCGCTTCCTGGATGTAAACAACAGAACAAGTGAAAGCCTTGGATATACTCGCGAAGAATTACTCAATATGGCCGTTAAAGACATCGATGAGCTTATTGTGGATGATTCTTCCTGGAAGGAACATGTAAGACGGGTCCGGGAAGCTGGGAGTATGGTCCTGGAAGGTCGGCATAAGCGTAAAGACGGTACAACGTTTCCCGTAGAAGTAAATGTCAAGTTTATAGATCAGGATAAGAAAAGTTACATGGTGGCAATCGCACGCGACGTCACCGAGCGCAAGCAGGCAGAGCAAAAGTTAAAGCAAGCGGCTGAAGAATGGATAACAACCTTTAACTCCATTACGGATTTGGTTTCGATTCAAGATAGGGATTTCAAGTTTATAAGGGTAAATAAGGCTTTTGCTGACACCCTTAAGATGAAGCCCGAAGAGTTTGTCGGGAAAACCTGCTATGAAATCATTCATGGAACAAAAGAACCTCCGGCAGCTTGCCCCCATAAACAAACGCTTGATACGAAAAAACCACAAAGAGCAGAGTTCTTTGAACCTCATCTGGGAATTTATCTTGAAGCATGCACTTCTCCTATATTCGATGAGAACCGCGATATTGTTGGTTCTGTCCATATCGCCAAAGACATTACCCAGCGCAAAAAAGTGGAGGAAAGCCAGGCCGGGCTTCTTGAGGAAGTAGAAAGTACCAATCGGGAATTAAAGGATTTTGCATATATCATTTCGCATGACCTGAAGGCGCCGCTGCGCGGCATCAAAACCCTGGCAAATTGGATATCTACCGATTACAAGGATAAGCTCGATGACGCCGGCAAAGAGCAGATAGATTTGCTTTCCCAAAGGGTGGACAGGATGCACAACCTGATTGATGGCGTGCTGCAGTATTCCAGAGTCGGACGTATTAAACAGGCAAAGATTAAGCTCAATCTCAATGAGCTTGTTCCGGAAGTTATTGATATGGTCGCTCCACCTGAAAATATTGAGATTACAATCGAAAATGAACTGCCTGTAATTGAGTGTGAACAGAACCGTGTTATTCAGGTTTTTCAGAATCTGTTGAGCAACGCCGTAAAATATATGGACAAACCACAGGGCCGGATAAGAATCGGCTGTGTCGAAGAGGACGGGTTCTGGAAGTTCAGTATCGCCGATAACGGGCCAGGAATTGAAGAGAGACACTTCGAACGAATCTTCCGAATATTCCAGACACTATCGTCAAGTGATGAGTATGAAAACACCGGCGTCGGACTTACCGTCGTTAAGAAAATCGTAGAGTTGTACGGGGGCAGTATTTTCGTCCGGTCGGAGGTCGGCAAAGGAAGCACGTTCTTCTTTACATTGCCGAGACAGGAAGTAAAGGATATATATGCTGAGCTCGAAACCAATATTGTTAGTTGAAGATGACCATGTCGATGCAATGACGGTTAAGAGGGCGCTTCAGGAGCTCAAACTTAAAAATAAACTTGTTCATGTATCTAATGGTGAAGCAGCGCTGGAGCATCTAAAAAGCAATGGTGATATGAAACCATGTGTTATTCTTCTTGATTTGGATATGCCGAGGATGAATGGCATCGAATTTCTAAAACTTGCTAAGGACGATGAGGAGCTGAAAAGTATTCCTGTTATAGTTTTAACTTCATCGGACGAAGAAAGAAATGTTGTTGAAAGCTTTAAGTCGAATGTTGCCGGCTACATAATCAAGCCTGCTGATTATAAAAAATTTGTGGAGGCTGTCAGAACGGTCGCTTTATACTGGAATTTATGTGAATTGCCAATTGGGGGTTAATGTTATGGAACATACAAGGTACAGTGTTTTGCTGGTCGAGGATAACAGGCTCGATCAGCTTGCTTTTGCGCGATTAGTGGAAGACCAGGAGCTTCAATACGATTGTAAAATAGCCGGCTCTGTTTCAGAAGCCAAAACTATATTAGACCACAAAGTTTTCGATGTCATAATTACCGATTACTTACTCGGAGATGGCACGGCATTTGACATCCTGGATTCGGCGAAAAAAACTCCGGTTATTGTCGTTACCGGAAGTGGAAATGAAGACCTGGCAGTCAAGGTCTGGAAGGCCGGGGCGTCGGATTATCTCATAAAGGACATGCAAAGAAACTATCTTACGGCCGTCCCAATAACGATAGAAAACGCTATCAGGCACAGGCGCTCGGAAGGTGAACTGCGGCTGCTCTCACGTGCCATTTTGAACATCGACGACAATGTATATATCGCAGATACATATAACATAATTACGTTTGTCAACAGAGTATTTTGTGAAACTTACGGATATAACGAAGAGGATATAATTGGAAAAGATTGCAGTATTCTCAGCAAAGACAGTCCTACCAATGACGATGAAAGAAAGGATTTTCCGTCTGTTAATGGCGGTGAGGTGGGCTTGTTCCACAAAAGAAAAGACGGCAGCGAATTCCCGGTTTCCCTTTCAAGGTCGGTCATTAAAGATGAAAACGGAGATGAGGTTGCGGTTGTCGTGATAGCACACGATATTTCCGAACGAATGCGAGTTGAGAATGAGCTAAGAATCGAAAACCTGAAATTGGAAAAGAAAAACCGTCTAAAGAATGAACTTGCTATTAACGTTTGCCGCCGATTAATGACGTTGGCCGATGAGTTGGACAGTATTATCTCAGACGTTGTATCAAGTGCCCAGGGCAACGTTTCTCCTCAGTTGCAGAAAAATATCGAGCAGGCAGAGAACAAAATTGACAGGTTCAGAGGAATTGTGAATGAGTTTCTTGACATCTCAAAACTTGGTGAGGGCCAGATGCAAACTGCGGCTTCTAAAGCGGCAAAACAACGGGTAACTTGTGAATAACCAATTACCAATAACTACGGTGTCAACCAAATTCCTCTAAAGGATTTTTTGTTCTGGTCGGACAAGTACTTGTTCGGGCAAGTTCCGTCTTCGTTTAATTCCCCCTCCTCGCATTCACCAGGACTGGAGACCTTGATGGCCAGTCTTCCGTCATCACTGAGCAGTAAAAACTTATCCGAATTTTTGAAGCTAATCAGTGCCTCAGGATTAAAACCGTTTTTATCCGGCCTTAATTTCTGCATCAGTACAGGTGGTTTGTCTTTTTCACCAGACCAGCGATATAAGGCAAATCCGGGCCCTTCATTATGTGGGCCGGCGATAATAAAAAAAGCCTTGTGAAAATGTGAATAATCCAGGCTTCTTATTCCCAGGCCTCCCAAATCCCATAATATCGGTTCGCCAAAAATTGGTGGATATCCCTTTTCAAGCACCTGTTTAGGATTATTCAAAGGTACAATAATCGCTTTTCGTTCGACCTGGAGGCTCTCGACAGGTGCGCGCAAGCTTTCTCTGTCAAAGGGGCGGGGATTTCTGAATCCAATGTAGATTGTCCTGCCGTCGGGCGCAGCACAAAGCCCCTCAATATTAAGCCCGTTTCTTTTGGGTGCCAGATTTTCACGCTCCTGTTTTGAAAGCTTTGATGAATCAAATCTTGTAGCCTGAGCTAATCCCAACTGGCGTGCCGGATAGCTTTTAACCAGACTATGGATGAGAGTTCGGCAGGGGATTCCTACGGGCTGGATTGTAATGTTTCCATTTTCGATTCTAACTGATGTGGCAAAAAAACGATATCGGTTCGGACGCATTTTCCCATCCTTGTTTCTGCCGTGCGAACTTATCCAGTAAATTGTATCGCCGAGCATCGCTGCCCCCTCGATGTCAGCTTCCGGATGTTCCGGAGCAATCTTAAGAAACCGTGTTAAATCGAACTGGTAAACAGGAAAGCAGGAACCTTTAATCTTATAAATCCTCAGTATGTTGTTCTCATCATCAGCGGCGATGAACGTCTCATCGTCAAGAGCAGCCGCAGCGGAAGCGTCGCTCATTCCACGGTAAGAGAGAACTTCTTTAAATTGCTCGTTACGATTTGCATCGGCTAAGGTGAGAATTGCATTTTGAGGAAGGTTGCAAAGTGCCGCTCCGTTGTATATCAGTAGAAATAACACGATTTTGCTTGTAACTTCCATTTCGGACCCAATTTCAATCCGGGATTTCCCGGACAGGCTTCTCTCTTGTCCCATAATAACATTTTTTGATGCGGAATAACAGCCCATTATGGATAAAAATATTCTTATTTGACGCACCGCCCCAGTTCCGTGAGCGGATTTTTCTTGAATCAAGGTGCTGGATATGTTACAATCTACTTAGGTTCATTGAGGAAACCAGGTCGGGGATGCACCAGTGGTGATGAAACCCCCGTATTTTTGGAGTATTGGATTGATATCTTTGGTGCTGCCTGCTTCTTGTGACGGCAGACACATCAGTTGTATAGTAAACGTTTAGTCTGGCAAATACTAAGTTAGGAGAGACGCTGTAATGGTCAAAAAATTAGAAAAATACCGCCGAAATCGTTTTTGGGGGGTCCTGATAGTTTCGCTTTTTATCCTGCCTTTAATTGTCGGTGCCGGGCAGTTTTCCGACCAGGCCGCAAATACAGCTTTGAATACGGCCAGGCAGAAGCTGCAAACAAGGATTACCTATAGTTGCATAGACACACCAATCGAGAAAGTACTGATGGATTTGGCCGACGAGGCGAAGATTGACATTATCAAAAACCCTGAAGTTACCGGCAATGTTACAGCCAAATTGACCGACGTGCCTCTTGAAGAAGCTTTGACCAATATTCTTGCCGCATATAATTATACATATATAGCTACTGAAAATATGGTAAGAGTCATACCGCTTCCCGAGACGGCTCCACTGAAAGAGCAGCAGGTCACGAGAATCTATAAAATCACTTATGCAGACGCTAACCAGGTTTTTGCTGCTTTGAGTGATTTCGTCACCGGTAAGGCCGAAATCGGCTTCAACAAAGGCACCAGCCATATAATGGTTACGGACAAAGAAGAAAAAATCAAAGCCATAGACAAATTCATCGAGCAAGTTGACCATATAACCTCGCAGGTGCTGGTCGAGGTAAGAATCTATGATGTAAGCACAAGGGAAGGCTTCGAATTGAACCCACAGTGGCACATCGGACGCAATGCACCCTACACTGCTGACACAATCCTCGCGCCTGATGAAGTAACAGTAACTGAAAAAGGATCAGAGACCACTCATTTCAAAGAAACAAGGCTAGATATCCTGGAGAATCCGATAGCCAATTGGCCGGACGGGTACACGGGCGACCCTAACTGGTCCCAGGAAACTTATACACAGTACCAGGAGAATTGGACTACAACTCCTGGGAGAACTGATACTGAGAATATATATAAAGATACTCCTGCAATGATAACTAACCGGCGCAGGAAACCCTTTGTCGGTGGTTCATTTGACCGTGTTACAGGTGGCACTCTCAGCTTTAGTGTTCTGAACGATGCCATCGATTTAGACCTGGCGCTGACCATTCTCCACAGTCAGGTTGATGCCAGGCTTCTTGCCAATCCTCGAATTCTCGTGCTCGACAATGAAACCGCCAAATTCGAGATAGTCCGCGAATTTCCCTACAGGGAGCTGCGTCAGGTACAAAGGGAAGACCCTTTGTCATTTACGGACTTTAAAGAAGTCGGCGTTGACCTTAAGGTTACTCCTCACATCGCCAGAGACGGGATGCTGAGATTACATATTGAGCCTAAATTTAGTGTGCTGGTAGGTCGGGAAGCACTAAGCGTCCTGATAGGCATGGATGACTATGGCCGTGATTTATACCAGAGTGTATTAGGTGTGCCTGTTGTTGACGCCCGCCGTTTGGAAACAACAGCTATGATAAGAGATGGCCAGACTATCGCGATAGGCGGCCTCCGCAAAAGAGAGGTTACGAAAGATGTTGCCAAAGTGCCGGTACTTGGCGATTTGCCGCTTGTGGGAGGACTGTTCAACTCTGAAAGCGAGTCGGTCAAAATCAACGAGCTTATCGTATTTATAACTACCACAATCATTACCGATCCGACCCTTTCGGACAGCGAGAAAAAGCTCCTTGACGAAACTAAGTTTACAACACCTGATTTTGAGAAAACAAAGATAGAGAAGGGTGAGCTGAAGAAACCCCAGGCCGACAAAACTGAGGTCAAAAAACCTGAGGATAAGAAACCGGATATAACAGAGACGCTCGACCTGTTATTGAAAAAACTGGGACCGTCTGCCAACTAATTATCATTGTCAAGGAATCATTTCTTGGATAGTCGTTTCTTGCAACGGCTGTGAATCTCTGCCGGTAATACCAATTGTATTTATTTACTGCGCCGATGGATGTCATTGCCGGCGTTCTCGTTTTCTGTCATCGCGAACGGACCTGCCCTGCCTGCCCTGAGCTTGTCGAAGGGAGCCTTGCCTGTCCTGAGTGTAGCCGAACGGCTCGAAGGGAGCAATGTCGAAGGAGTGAAGCAATCTTAATCGTTCGTAAATCGGAGATTGCCACGGCCTAAAGAAGAGAACTCGCAATGACAAGCCCTGAATATAACAATATTAGCAAACTTGCTATACGAGGCGATTTCCCGAGGCAAGCAGCGAGAATGTATACATTCATAGCGGAATCGAGAATGTGTTGCTCTTTGTTTGTCCCGGATGGTTTGGTTTCGGGTGTGGGTGCTTTTGTGTTCTACCTTGCTGACCGAGCTACAATACTCTTATCCCCACTAACTCGCCTGGAATCAGTTTCATGCCCAGTGGAATCTCAATCTGAATAGCCCGACCCCACTGAGGAACGGTGGGATTCCGCCACAACCGCTGCGGCAGTTGTTCAACCCTCGGGCCAATGTATGTTATCTCGGACCGTCCAATCTGTTTCGGTTCGCTGCCTTTGACAACTTCTACCCGGCTTCTTCCCGTAAAATGACCCACCATATTTTCGCCGACATAGGCAATAATCGAACTGGGCTTTTCTTCTGTTATGCTCAGTACCGGAAAGTCAGGCAGTATAACAACTTCACCAATTTGGGTATTAATGTTGCTGACAAAACCGTCGCAGGGAGCCGTTAGAACCACTTCTCTCTGTCTTTCATCCAGTTCATTCAGCTTCCGTTCTAAAGCTTGCTTGGCCAAATCTATAACGCGCTGAGCCTCATTCTTTTCGGTGCCGGCCTGGGGAAGATACTGCGCATATTTCTCTCGCCTGTACTCAGCTTCCTGCAGCTCCTGTTCGTATTTGGCAAGAACTCCCTTATCCCACTCAATCTGTTCCATAAGAGTATCGCGGCTTGCATTCATTGTTTTCAACTTATTAAATAAGGCGCTGTCCGTTCCGATATTTGCACCGTTCTCAATCTTGAAGTTTTTGATTTCCATCTCCATTTTATCCAGCGATACAAAGTCTCTTTCAAGCACGGTATTAGCATCTAAAATGTTTTTCTTGCCCACCACTACATCGGCCGTAAATGCACGCATTTCAGCCCACCACTCGGATTGCCGGTTGAATATCTCGGCTTCATAGTTTTTACGTAATTCGGTTAACTGTGCATCCAGGTGATTTATTTCTGCTTGTATAACTGATTTTTCAGCATCCAGGCGTTCATCATCAAGTACGGTATTGACTACAGCTATTTGGTCGCCTTTGTTGACTTTCTTAAACAATTGGACGTTAACACTTATCAAGCGTGCCCTGGTGCTGGTCCCGACATCATGCACTTCCGCATCAGCTATGCCTACAACTTCAAATTGTGCTGCACGGCGATGAAACATCCCGACCACGCACAGTACCGCCCCCGACCATACAAGCACTGGCAGAACACGCAGGAATAAACGACTGTTTCGTAACCTTATTCTTCCCATACCTAATCTAAACCTCCAGCAACTGCTCCTGCATTGTCAGGCTGATATTCTCAATACCCTCAACTTTTTTCAGTTCGGACAACATGGTCTCATTTTTTTCTGAACTTCGTATCATCAACTGGTAAGCGTACTCCACCGCGGGGCTGCCGAAGCCGCTCTCCTGAGACGATATGAGAGTAAAGTTGCCGCAGAAACGCTTCAAGATACCCGGAATGGGGTGTTTTGGGTCAATATGGCCTCTAAGAGTAAACCGCAAAAAGCCGTTGTGAGGCTCGTGAGTTCCGAAGCTCGTCGCATAAAGGTATATTACTATCAAACTCAGAACCGTAGTACCGACGATAGCAGTAGCGTAGCGTTGGGAGCCGGTCGCCATCCCTATGACAAGCGCGCAGAAAATGAAAGCGATATCGCGAGTATCCTTGATGATGTTACGAAAACGTATAAGCGCTAAAGCTCCCATCAGCCCGACAGCGGTAATGATATTGTTTCCGATGACCGACATAACCATTGCCACGACGACGGTAATCATAATCAAAGCCTGCACGAAGTTCCTTGAGTAGGACAAGCCGCTGTGCGTGGCGTAATAAATCCAGGCTATAACTTGGCCCAGAATAAACGCCAGCAATAGCGACAACAGGATGCTCTCGGGGCTAAAGGCTCCTCCTGTTAAGGGTGTTTCCTCAAGGCGCCAAAAACTTTCAGCTATTTTATCCATAATTAATATACCGATAATTGCGGTGCACAGAATCCCAGCGAATAGGCATTCGTTACCGAAGTGGCATATTTCGAGAATGAATCCTGACGCAGGTTTAAACACGCTATCATTTGACTTAACCAGGTCGGGTAACGAGCAGTGAATTTTATTTCGAGAATCACACCGCCACTGGATATGGGATGATATTGCCAGCCACCATGGCCGTTAAGCGATACCTTGGGCTCTCGCGTGACTTTATAGCACAGCTCTCGGTCAAAAGTTACCCTTACCCTGTTATGTGAGCTGTCTTCATACGCTTGCCGCATATAGCGAATCAACACCTTAGGTCTGGCATTAATGGTGTTCATATACAACTGAAACTGGTTGAGTGTTTTCTCGTCGGTACGATAATCTTGCGGCGGCAGAGGCGAACCTGAAAGAAGCGTTGCTACATCCTCATCTCTAACCCGAGCTCGGTTTTTGATAATGATAGTGTTCATCCGGCGTTTTATCTCGAAAAAGCGGGGGTAACCAGGTTCGTCGGTATAACTGCGGATCCGCAGTTTGAAGCGATTTTTATGCCCCGTCAGGGTTTGTCGGCAAAGCAGCAGACTATCTGAGTCTAAATAGAGACTGACTATCGGATATTGCCTGTCTCGTCGTAATTTGCTGTAACGGTCCAGTTGCAGGTATGGCCGGATAAACTCCTCAACTGCCGCGGCCTGTGACTCGTAGATTCGATATTTTATCTCATGGCGACAGAATAGTGTTCGGTCGACCGGCTCTTTTACCGTGCTCACAGTACTTTTTTTACGAGTTTCTGAGTCCGCTGGCTGCCGGGATGGACCGTGGACAGGTTCTACCTTGCCGGCTCTCGGTGTCAATATCTGTTTTACTGATTTGCCTTTAAGCATATCAACCTTTGTTACTGAACTACTAATCGATAAAAGGCCGAAATTGATAAGCCTATTTAATTTAAGCACTTATAATACTTCAAATTGTTATCGGGCACTCGAAAATATGTTAAATACGCAAAACCCACCTTCTGTTTAGTTAATTTACCATATAAACAGTCTGTCTATACTCTTAACTTTGCTTATTTTAACATAAATGGGATAGTGTAGTCAATCCTTTTTTTGACGTTGGAATCCGGAATATTGGGGTGGGGGGGTCAAGGGGACTCGCAGTGGCCGGTTATCAAGAAGCTTCACAGAAATTGGTGTTTTTATCGGCACCTCGGAGAAACCCGGATAAGTGCCATTGGACTAACAACCTGGGTCAGGCCTAAAAATTTGGGCCGTTGAAACCCTTAATCTTACAGGTTTTCATGTGGTTATGTTGATAAGGTACGCTCTTCTGAGTTTACGTTCCTTGACAGTGGTGCATAAAAAGCTTAAACTGTTCGCCATTTAACGTATAGCATCTATTGTATTTGGAGTCTGTTGTAGTGGCCAAAAAGAGTCAATGTGATAAGTGTACGGGGTTGTGCTGCAGGTATTTTGCATTGCCGATTGAAACGCCGGAAGATAAGGCCGATTACGATGATATACGATGGTATCTGTGCCATAAAGATATCACAGTGTTCGTAGAGGACGGCGATTGGTATATAAACATTAAGAACAAGTGCAAACATCTTTCTGAAAAAGACAATCGCTGCAAAATTTATAATATCAGGCCAAGAATTTGCAGAGGATACCGTCATGCTGACTGCGATTTCGTGGAGGGTGAATACGACTTCGAGCTGCACTTTACCAACGATAAGCAAATGGAAGAGTATATAAAGATAAAATTCGACAACAACGCAGCCGAAAAGAAAAAAACAAAGAAGAAGAAAAGGAGCACGAAGGCGATAAGGCACACACGAAGTAGTGGTAGCTAAAGAAAATAAAAAATAGTTCAAAATTGAAACTTTGTGTCTTCGTGGCAAAAAAGAATAGAGAAAGAAATGAAGATACCGCCGGTAAAAGGAACAAGGGATTTTTATCCGCCGGATATGGCCCGCCGAAACTGGATAATCGACGGCTGGAAGAAAGTCTCTGTCCGCAACGGCTTTGAAGAATACGATGGCCCCATATTTGAGTATTTGAAGATGTTTCAGATAAAAAGCGGCGACGAAATCGTCGAGCAGCTTTTTTCTTTCCAGGACAGGGGCGGCAGAGACCTGGCACTAAGGCCCGAGATTACGCCTACTTTGGCCAGAATGGTCAACCAGCAAATCAATTCTCTGCCCAAGCCGATAAAATGGTTTTCGGTCCCCAGATTGTTCCGCGCCGAGCGCCCGCAGAAAGGCCGGCTTCGAGAATTCTTCCAGTGGAACATCGACATAATCGGCGTAGAGAATGAACTTGGAAAATGCTTGGCCGATGCTGAGATAATATTTACCACGGTGGACTACTTACGTGAGATTGGACTTACGAGTAAGGACATAAAAGTCAAAATATCAAGCAGAAAAATGCTGGCGGCACTTTTACAATCGATAGGCATTGCTGAAGATGAATTGGAGCCTTTGTATGCAGTACTCGACAAACGCAGTAAGCTCTCTCAGGAGGCTTTCGAAGAAACTGTTAACAAGCAGGTCTCTGACTTGAATACTGCCAGGAAGATTTTGCAGTTCATGGAGATGGATGTTGTTTACAAAATCGCCAGTATGGTAGACCCCAATTCCGAACTTGATGCGGCAATCAAAGAACTCGAGGATTTGCTTGAATGGTTAGGCCGAATGGGAGTCGGTAACTATTGTGAATTCGATCCAAGCATTGTTAGAGGTCTGGCATACTATACTGGTGTTGTATTTGAAGTTCATGATGTTGTTGGCGACCTGCGCGCGATATGTGGGGGAGGTCGATATGATAATTTGCTGCACGATTTTGGTGGGCCGCCAATTTCTGCTACTGGAATGGGTATGGGTGACCGTGTATTGGAAATAATCCTTGAGGAGAAAGGGAAACTGGATAAACAAGTGCCGAAGAAGCAACTCGACTTTTTTGTTACTTGCATAGGAGTTTTTGGCAATGAGGCATGGCAGATTGTTGAGAAGCTAAGGTCGATGAAGTATTCGGTTAATTTCAGCTATAAGATGGGAGGGATTTCAAGGCAGTTGAAAGAAGCATCGGCTCGAAACGCGAAGGAGTGTATAATCATCGGCTATGAGGAGCTCAAGGAGAATAAGGTCACGGTCAGAGATATGGAGACTGGTGATCAGAAACTTATGGACTATGATGAGTTTTGGTCTCGGCTGAAGGCATGATTAAGTCTGTTTTTATCAGGAATGTGCGGAGCGAGCATCAGAATTGATTGGAGGTCAAATGGGAGCATTATGTAAATCAACTCGTGCGGTTCTTTTACTATTAGTTTGGGTTTGTTTGTCTCTACCTCTCGGAGCGGCTTCGCGGCGGCAAAGCATTGTCTCGCCGCAGGTGCACAAGGACCGGCGGGTGACCTTTCGGCTAAGAGCGCTGGGGGCCAAACAGGTCGGCGTGAACGTTCAGTTTCAGCGCGGGCTTCAACCTATGACAAGGAACAAGGAGGGAGTGTGGAGCGTAACCCTGGGGCCCGCTGAGCCGGATATTTATGAGTATAGTCTGGTTGTGGATGGTCTGGAAATAGTCGACCCTTCAAATTCCTGGCTCAAAGTCTGGCTCAATACCGCCAAGAACCTTCTCGAAGTGCCGGGTGATCAGCCGATGTTTTTCCAACAGCAGCAAGTCCCCCACGGGACCGTCCATTTACACAAATATCGTTCAAAATCACTCGGTGTGGCACGGGGGCTTTATATCTACACGCCGCCCGGCTATGAGACCAGCCAAAATATCAAATACCCCGTTCTTTATCTGCTGCACGGAATGGGTGACACTGAGGATGCATGGACTGTGGTCGGCCGTGCTAACGTGATAGTGGATAATCTGCTTGCAAAGAATAAAGCTAAGCCGCTGGTGATTGTTATGCCCTATGGCCATACCCCCTCAGCTCCTCCGGATATGCGAAGACTTGGTAACTACCGAGCATTTGAAAAGGACCTGCTCGAAGATGTCATCCCTTATGTCCAGAGTCGCTATCGAGTGAGCAGCAACCACAAGGATCGGGCGATAGCTGGCTTGTCGATGGGTGGCGGCCAGGCGCTAACGGTCGGCCTGGGTAATCTTGACCTTTTCGGATGGGTAGGGGCCTTCAGCTCGGCTGTACCGAGAGGCAAAGACCTGGATGACCTGCTTGCTAAACCGGAAACGATAACCGAAAAGCTCGAATTGCTGTGGATTGGCTGCGGCAACAAAGACTTCCTTTTCCAGCAAAACCAGAAGTTTTTCGAGCGATTAAAGGCCGACAATATTAAACACGTCGCCCACATCACCGATGGCACCCATGAATGGCGCCTGTGGAGGCGATACCTAAATGAATTTGTTCCGCTGTTATTCAAGGCCGGAAAATAGTTATTGTTTGGAGTTCTAAACCGATTTTGGAAATTCCAATAGAACAGGCAAATTCTGAAAATCTAACTGTCGAGAAGCCGACGCCATGGGGCTTTTGGGCAACTATTGGATTTTCATGTGTTATTGGAGTGGTCTTTCTTTTTGTTAGCATAATCTTATCTATCGGCATTATCGTCGCGGTCAAAATTCTAAAGCCACAACTCGACCTTATGAAATTTGCTCAATCTTTGGATTCGAATGGTTTATTTTTGGCAGTTGTGTCTTTTGTAATTGCGCCGTTGGTTATTGGCCTGTCTGTACTCTTTGCGAAAATCCGCAAAAACATCACAATCAAAGAATACCTCTCTCTTAACAGAACCGGCTGGAAACAGTTCGCTAAATGGTTCTTAATTCTTCTGCTATTTTCGGCTTGTTCTGATGCTCTCACGTCTGTTTTAGGAAAGCCCATCGTTTCGGACTTCATGGTAAGTGCTTATAAAACCGCTTATTTTCCACCTTTACTGTGGTTGGCTTTTATTATCTTGGCGCCGTTATATGAGGAAATACTTTTTCGTGGTTTTATGTTCAAAGGTATTGAGAGCTCAAGGGTAGGGCCGATAGGGGCGGTGATAATAACTTCACTAGCCTGGTCAGCGCTCCATATTCAATATGATTTTGTTATTATAGTCAGCATCTTTGCAGGCGGCTTACTTCTGGGCTGGGCCCGATTGAAAACAAATTCCATCTTTGTACCCATTGTTATGCACGCATTGCAGAATCTATTGGCAACGATTGCGGTTATTATCTATCTTAAGCAGATATAAAACCGGTTAATCTGAGTTGAAATGAAAGATTTCGCCCCCAATCATTACGAGCGGGCCTTCGAAAACTGGTTGAGGGACAATCACATTCAATACGTCGCCATTGACGAACAAAAGCGGGCAACCTTCGCGCGTTCCAGGATTAAGAGCTTCGATTTTTTGCTGTATCCACCCAACGGCCAAATAATAATTGCCGAGGTAAAGGGAAGATTGTTTAAAGGTACAAGCCTGGCTAATTTAACAGGTCTTGAATGTTGGGTCACCACCGAGGATATCGACGGGCTGACCGGCTGGCAGAAAGTCTTCGGCCCGGAACATCAAGCTATCTTTGTCTTTGCCTACAAGGCCGAAAACGTCGATGTTGATTTTGACGGCAGAGACTTTTATGATTTTGGCCGGAACAAGTATATATTATTTTGCGTCAGGTTAGACGATTATCGTAAGTTTATGAAACGCCGAAGCCCGAAATGGCAGACCGTAACGCTTCCCGCCGACAAGTTCCGCCAGTGTGCTATACAGATGCAGGCCTTTCTCCTTTGATATAACGTTTTATTTTTTTAGGAATAATCTCTTTTTATCCTTCTCTTCCAAGAGTTACCATATTAGTCAAAAGCCTGTCTAACGCCTTGGAGGTCCGTGACTTCATCCATATATACATTAGCGGGATGATTACAGGCCAGGGGATAAATGGGGCCAATGAGATTAAGATTGTTTTATTCAGAGGTTGCCCCTCCTTGGCAAACAAAATTCCAAAAAACACCACAAAGAATATCGCCATAACCACTATGAACAACGCCAGGTATTTAGTCAGTTTCCTTATCCCATCGAATTCCGCCTCGATCGAAAGATTGCCTCTGTTTCCACGAATACAAATCCTCGAAATGCCGACTATGGGGTTTTGTCTCGAGCTTAACATACCCGGCCCTGTAAATTCGACTTCTGAGTTGCTGTCACGGACAATTTGAAAGTTGTGCTGAATAAAGACATTCTTTGCGACTTCGAATACCTTTTCCATATTTCCGCTAAAAGGTTCTGTTTTTTCGTAATCCATAGTCAACTCCGGTTTTTAATCTGACTGAGAACCAACGTCACTTCCTTTACAAATTATAGGCTGTTCGGATAAAGCTGCAATCATTTATTTGGAACCTGCTGCGTTGAATCCGAGTAAAATTTCTCGCTCAAAACGAATAGTTTCGGTATATTGTATTTTAATGCGAATTATAGCCGGTACAAAACGTGGAATGAAGTTGCTTAGCCCTAAAACGCAGGTATCCCGGCCCATAACCGACAGGGTCAAGGAGTCGCTTTTCAGCGTTCTTTACAAATATGACCTGCCGGGCGGCAAACGAATAGCTGATTTATTTTCCGGTGTCGGCTCTCTGGGGCTTGAAGCACTGAGTAGGGGGGCTAAGTCAGTTACTTTCGTAGACCAGGACCAGAAGATTATTGCGACTCTAAAAAAGAATATTGAAAAATCCGGTTTTGTTAATGAGTCAAAGTTTATAAGGGCTAACGCGTTCAATGTGGGCGCGCCGGTTAACGAGCAGGCTTATGACCTTGTATTTGTCGACCCGCCCTATGCTCGTACGAGCGATGTCGGGCAGGATTCACCTTTGAGCAGATTGATGGTTATGTTGCAGCAGCAAGTGTCCCCTGATGGAATTGTCGTGGTCAGAACGAATGAACGCACGGAGCTGTTGGATAGATACAGCGAGTTCCAGGTAATAGACCGGCGCAAGTGGGGTACTATGGCTGTAACTATATTGCAAAGAGAAGCGAATGACAAACAAACAGGCAGCTATTAAGGTAATCAGGCAACTCAGCAGCAATGGCTTCCAGGCCTTGTTGGCTGGCGGCTGTGTCCGCGACATGTTGCTGCACCGGCCGGCCAGCGACTATGACGTTGCTACAAATGCACAGCCTGGTGACGTGATAAAATTATTTCGACGCACGCTAAAGGTCGGGGCAAAATTTGGCGTAGTAATTGTTCTGCTTGAAGGCCACCAGGTTGAAGTTGCTACTTTCAGAACCGAAGCCGGCTATGCCGACGGCAGACACCCGTCTGTCGTCAAGTTCGCAAATGCTGCTGAAGACGCCAGCCGGAGGGACTTTACCATTAACGGAATGTTCTACGATGTCCTGAAAGAGAAGGTAATCGATTATGTCGATGGACGGACTGACCTCAAAAAAAAGCTGGTGCGGACCATTGGTAAATCCGAAGAACGCTTCGACGAGGATTACCTGCGAATGTTGCGGGCTGTTCGATTTTCCACTCAGCTCGGCTTTGCGATTGAGCCGGCAACCTGGTCGGCAATTTGCAGAAACGCAAAAAAAATCACTAAAATAAGCGGTGAACGCATAGCAATAGAGTTGGAAGCGATACTGGTCAATCCAAATCGCTCTATGGGGACATCAATGCTGGCTGAAAGTGGATTGGCTAAAGCAGCTTTTCCAGGCTTTGTTGGTGAACGAGTAGAGTTTGCAATTAACGTATTGACCCAACTCCGGAAAAAGGTTGATTTCGCCTTGGCACTGGCTTCTCTTTTTGCCGGATGTCCGACAGAATTTGCGCTCAAAAAGTGTCAGATTCTAAAACTTAGCAGAAATCATAACAAGCATATAAAATTCTTGCTTGCCAATAGAGGCAAGCTCCTTGATGACCAGATGGCTCTGAGCCGCTTGAAAATGATTCTTTCCGAGCCGTACTTCTGGGACCTCTACGAGCTGCAAAGAACAATTCAAAAAGCTGTGCCTGATGGCAGGGCGGGTATTGTCGCGTTGAACAGGCTGCGGAAAAGAATAAGAGACCTCGGCGACGTTGAGCTGCGTCCCAAGCCGCTGCTCAGCGGCCACGACCTAATTCGATTAGGTGCCGTGCCCGGCCCCGCCTTGGGCCAGTTAGCCGAGGAGATGTACATCGCCCAGCTCGAAGGAAAATTGCAAACAACCGAAGAGGCTCGCCAATGGGTGCAAAACTGGTTACAAAAGCACAGAATGATTGAATAATAAATGCAGCCGTTTACTCTTCTAATCAAGCCATCGGGCTCCGATTGCAACATCGATTGCAAATACTGTTTTTACAAGGACAGGGACCCCCAGTTCGGCAAAGGCCGGCAGCGTATGAGCGATGAGGTGCTCGACAAGCTCGTTAAAGATTACATGCAGCTTCGTTTTCCGGTCGTCGGATTTGCCTGGCAGGGCGGTGAGCCTACGCTGATGGGCCTTGATTTCTTTAGAAGGGCGGTCAAGTTACAAAAAAAATACGGCAGCTCCGGCCAGCAAATAAGTAACACCTTACAAACAAACGGTGTTCTGCTGGATGACAAGTGGTGCCGGTTCTTCCACGAAAAAAAGTTCCTTCTCGGTATCAGCATCGATGGCCCCAAAGAATTTCACGACCACTATCGCGTAGACCGTTCCGGTGCAGGTACCTTTGATGCAGTGTGTAAGGGCATTCAAACGTGCAAGAAACATAATGTTGAACTCAGTGCCCTTGTCCTGCTAAACAATAAGAGCGTGCTGCATCCCGACCGGTTATTTGATTTTCTCATCGAAAATGATATGACATATCTACAATTCATTCCCTGCGTCGAATGTGATCATGCGACGGGCAAGATAGCGGATTTTTCAATCACCCCGTCCCAATACGGCGAATTTTTGTGCAGGATATTCGACCGCTGGTACGATTACGGCCCGGAAAAGCTCAACATTCGTGAGTTTGACTCCTTGGTAACATATTATTGTTTAGGCAAACACACGATTTGTACATACAGTCGGCAGTGCGCCGGTTTCGTCGTTGTCGAGCACACCGGCGATTGCTTTGCCTGTGAGTTTTTTGTCGAGCCTAAATGGTACCTGGGCAATATCTTGAAAACACCGTTGGCCAAACTCGCCGCCGGCAGTAAAAAACGCGCCTTTGCCCGCGCTAAACAAAATCTATCCAACAAATGCCTGCTCTGTAACCACCTTGATATTTGCCGCGGCGGCTGCATGAAAGACCGAGTCCGCGCATTTTGTCATTCTGAGCGGAGCGAAGAATCTCTCCTTAGCTTTGACAAGGATAGCGTGAGCTGCGAAAGCTATTTCTGCGAAAGCTACAAACAGTTTTTCGGCTACACAACAACAAAGTTTAAGCAAATAGCGGCTGCGATTGAGGCCGGTACCGCCACCAGGCACACCCGTTCGGCTGATAAGGTCAGACTGAAAATACAGGAGTAGCCGCAAAAAACCACATTGCGTAATGCTTGACATTGCCCCAATCGTAGTTGGAGGTTTGAATGGCCACTCCAGTTCTCAT
>CAYVIT010000024.1:26476-33533 GCA_964451425.1 uncultured Pirellulales bacterium | reverse complement strand
AAGCCATTCAGAATAACTCAATTATAGTCTTTAGTGACTGGCCGTCAAGGAAAATCCGCTGTTAGTCTGGGATCCTGGGATCATTGTCGAATTTTTGTGGCAATGTCCGTCTGCCACTGCACACAATCTCAAATCAGGTGATGCGAATCAGACGGTTCGGAGCTCCGCAGCAATGTGTTTATTGAGGGAATTGACAATATCGGCCTGAAACCCGTCAACCGCCTGATGAGTCAGAGTGCCGTCTTCATCTCTAAAACGCAGCGATAGCGTGACACTTTTTTTGCCGGCCGGAATGCTCCGGCCTCGGTATATGCCGACAAACTGAATGTTTTCAAGCTCAGGCGTGGCCTTTTGTTTGACAGCGTCAATAATGTCAGCCCAGCGAATTTTTTCGTCCACGATAATCGAGAGGTCACGTTGTATTGCTGGGAATCTCGGGATGGGCGTGACTTTTACGGCGCTTCGCTGTAAAGCTAAAAGCGTCTCAAAGTCGAGCTCGGCAGCACAGGGTGAGAGGTCTGTGAAATCAAGTTTTTCTTTGACCGCCCTGCCGACAATGCCCGCGACACCTGAGAGCTTGCCGTTTATCAGGATTTGGGCGCCGGTTTCTGCCCAGCCCAGGTCTGCCGGAACAAAAACTGTTTGTGCATCTCTATCAATACTTTTTATCAGGCTTTCAATCACGCCTCGAAGGTCTCTGAAGTCGCTGTCGCATACCAAAGCCAGTTTTGCCTTTTCGACAGGGAGGGCACCTTTTTTATTGGCGGGTACATAGGTGTCAGCAATCTCAAATATTTTGCACGGCAGGTTCTTGGCATTGACGTTTGTTTTGAGGACGGTGAGCAAAGAGCCGATGAGGGTTTGACGCAAAAGATTGGCGCTTTTTCTGGACACGTCGTTTACACCTAAATGTTCCTTAGCACCTTCTTCCGTGAAAAGCTCAGCAGTAGCAGCGTCAACGAAAGCCACATTAATCGTTTCATAAAAACCACAGCCATTAAGATATGCTGCAATCGATTCTACCAATTTCTGGCGATTATCCGCCGGGATGACTTCGATGCTGATTTTTTGCTCTGTCGGTATCTTGTCATAGCCATAGACACGTGCGACTTCTTCAATTAAGTCGACTTCGTGATAAATGTCACTTCGCCAGGAAGGTACAGAGCATACAATCAAACCGTCCCTGGTTTGCGGCTTGAAATTTAATGACGACAGAATTCTTATGACTTCTTCAGAGGGTATTTCAATGCCGAGCAGGTTCTTCAAACGTGAAAGCCGCAGCGTAACATCCTTTTTTGCCGGCTTTTTCGGATAGATATCAACGACTCCTTTAGCCACTTTGCCGCCTGCTACCTGCGTAATTAATTGTGCAGTGCGTTTCGAGGCCCAGTCTATCATCTCAATATCTACAATTCGTTCGAACCGATATGCGGCCTCCGAAGGCAGAGCAAGTTTGCGGGATGTCTTTCGGATACTGACCGGGTCAAAGTAGGCATCCTCTAAAAGGATCGTTGTAGTTGCTTCACTGACCTCGGTGTCGAGACCACCCATAACGCCGGCTACAGCGACAGGTCCATTTGGGTCGGCAATAATCAGCATATCGGGATTGAGCTCACAGGTAGTGCCGTCTATGCTGACTATGCGTTCGCCGGCAACAGCTTTTCTGACTATTATTTTGCCGTCAGCGATTTTGTCATAATCAAAGGCGTGCGGGGGTTGGCCGGTTTCCATCATCGCATAGTTAGTGGCGTCAACGACATTATTGACGGTCCTCAGGCCGACGGCTTCGACTCGCTTTCTAAGCCAGTCCGGCGATGGGCCTATTTTGACGCCTTCAATAATCCGCGCTGTATATCTGCCGCACAATTCCGGCTCGGCTATCTCGACGCCGGCAAATTCCGTAACATCTTTACCTGATTCGGCCGGCGCAACATCCGGCGTTTTTAATTCCTTGCCTGTTGCAGCAGCCAACTCGCGGGCGATACCAAGCAGGCTGAGGCAATCGCCACGGTTGCTGGTTACCTCAACATCAATCACCGTGTCGCCATCGAGATGTTCTATCCCTTCGCAGGGCAATCCTAAATTGCTCAAAATCTCAGCGATTTCGTCGACGGAATCGCCTATTTCAATATAGTCATTCAGCCAGTTCAGCGAAACTTTCATAACAACAGTACCATTAAAAAACAGCCACTAAGGCACTACGGCACAAAGGCACAAAGAATACTCAATTAAAGTGAAAATCTAACAATAAGCGTTCAAATTTGGCAATACCTTAACTCTCAGGAGCAATGCTGTCAATGCTTTTGAGTGTTTATTTTAGATGTTGCCGCCCTGCTGCTTTTTGCGTTGAAACAATAAGCTATTTGGGTTACTCACTGATAAGCAATGGCGGGGTGTCAAAGGTGGGAAGGTCGATGTGGATAATAATGTTTTATTTGATTCACGCCTGATAGCCGGGTATACTTCTTTTTGAAAGAGCGTTTTGGTGAAGTTAGAAATATAAGAAAGAGCAAATTGGCACAAGACGCAGTCAATAAAACAGGAGGATAAAAATGAAGAATAGTCGGCGTGATTTCCTTAAAGCTGTTGCAGTATTGGGGGCAATGTCAAGTCAGTTACTAAAGCCGGGCAAAGGTTTTGCCCAAAGTCGCAGCGAGCTAAAAAGCGGGCATCAGGTAATCGGTATTAAGAGAGGCCAGAAAATTAAGAGCATTGAAACTTTCACCAGCGGCAATGTAAGTATTGTTCGTCTTCGGACCGAAAATGGCTTAGAAGGCTATGGGCAGATATCCACATACGATGCCGACATCTCCGCGATGATTATGCACCGCAAGATTGCTCAACACGCTCTCGGAAAAGACCCGGCTGACATCGATGCTATTGTGGACCAGTGTATCGAGGCCAATTACAAGTATCCCTGGTCGTTTGTTTGTCGAGCGTTAGCTGGATTGGATACGGCGATATGGGACCTCCACGGCAAGCGGGAAGAGAAAAGCGTTTGTGAACTTCTCGGCGGCAAGTGCCAGCCGATAGTCGCCTACGGCTCAAGTATGAGACGAGATATCAAGCCAGCCGACGAAGCTGAGAGGCTTGTTCGTCTCAGGGACACTAAGGGCTACCGTGCATTCAAGATTCGCATCGGCAGCGTTTGCGGGCACGACAAAGACCAGTGGCCGGGGCGAACCGAGGCTCTTGTCCCCGCTGTCCGTAAAGCCATCGGCGATGATGTGTCACTGCTGGTGGATGCCAACAGTTGCTATACGCCGACCAAGGCAATCGAGGTCGGCAGGTTGCTTGAAGATAATAATGTCTGTCATTTGGAGGAGCCCTGCCCGTACTGGGAGCTGGAATGGACGGCCAAGGTGACGGCAGCGATTAATGTCCCGGTGGCCGGAGGAGAGCAGGACAACGACCTGGCACAGTGGCGGCGGATGATACGTATGCGTGCCGTTGATATTGTCCAGCCGGACATTTGCTATATCGGCGGACTGACACGGGCACTGCGAGTTGCGGCGATGGCTGCTGAAGCGAACATGCCTTGTGTCCCGCACTCGGCCAACCTGGCGATGGTAACAGTATTTACACTGCACATGCTTGGTGCAATACCTAATGCCGGGCCTCACATAGAATTCTCCATCGAGCCGTCTAACTGGACCAGGGACCTGTATTATCCTGAACTGCAGGTACGCGGTGGTCTGGCAGCTATCCCTGATGGTCCCGGCTGGGGTGTAACAATCAACCCGAAATGGCTGGCTGCGGCAAAACGGCAAGTCAGTGAAAGGTAATGATGACTAATTGTAGTTGTTAAAATCGTCTATGGGTAACTTTTGACTGTTATTCACTGGTGTTTTCTTTATAATAAAGTGATAAATTGATATTCAACAAAGGAGATGTGTTATGGGAAAATACAATTTGTTTGCTGTGTTGGTTTTTATTTCAATTGGGAGCCTGTTTTTTAGCGGCTGTGCAAGCCGGACCGAGGCAGAGACACAAAGTGCGTTTGCACGTACGACAATCGACGTGGGAATCGTTGTAAGCGATGTACAAAAATCTGCGGATTTTTATAAAAAGGCATTGGGCTTTACAGAAGTGCCGGGCTTTGATGTGTCAGCGGAAATGGGAGGCGGGTCCGGGCTGACCGACAATCAGCCGTTCAAGGTGAGGGTGTTTGTGTTAGGTGACGAGCCGACTGCGACGAAAATCAAACTGATGCAATTTCCGCAGGCGCCTGGGAAAAAGGTTGATAACCAATTTATCCATTCGAGCCTGGGTTACAGCTACATGACGATATATGTATCCGATATGACTACATCAGTAGAGCGTGCCAGGAAAGCCGGTGCGGTGATTGTGAAAAAGCCTTACCAACTCGGTGGCAATAATTATCTGACACTGGTGAAGGACCCCGACGGTAATACTATCGAGTTCGTAGGGCCAATGAAGAATGATTAAGGATTATTGATTATTTATGACTTGCTTCTTCGCCATTTTGCGTAAAAAGTATAAGAAAATCTTTTACGGTGGAAATGCTTACAGTCACTACGTCAGAGTGTGAGGCGGGAGCACAGTCGTGACTATATGAATGCGTGGGGTAATATTCAATGGGCGATATTGAGCGGTTTGCACAACTGGTCACTGGGGGATACTGCTGCATATCTATCGTCACCTACGAGGAACAGTACGCTCTCGAGATTGTGCGTCAGACGGCCCTTGGATTAAACCGTGATTTATGGATATGGTCTGTTTCCGGCGGCGTCAGGGACGGCTTGCTGTCCGACAGCCCGTTCATAGCTGATACTGAAACACCGGCAGCCGGCCTTCGCAGCCTTGGTAATGCGAAGGAAGGGTCCATTTGTGTAACACTCGACCTTGCTGAACATGTGAAGGGAGGACTGGCACTGCGGGCTCTGCGTGACATTATCGAGCGTTTCGAGAATAATGGCAGCAGCCTCATGATGATTGACAGCAAAGACAATTTGCCGGACATTATGCGGTCCTATGCAAGGCCTTTCGAAATCTCTTTTCCCGACAAAGACGAATTGCTGGACATCATTCGAAAGACGCTGCAGCGTGTCCACCGTAAGAAGCCCATAGAGGTCGGGATTTCTCAGAGGGGACTTGATACCATCGTTCGCAATCTTAGCGGCCTGACCCGCCGGCAGGCCGAACGGATTATCATTGATACTGTTGCTGAGGACAGGCGTTTTGACGACAATGATATAAATGTTGTAATAGCGAGTAAGCGGCGGATGATACAACGCGGAGGTTTGCTCGAGTACATTCAAACACCGCTGGATTTGAGTGAAATTGGTGGTATGAGGCGGTTGAAAAAATGGCTGGAAGAACGTAAGAACGCTTTTACGTCAAATGCCGAAGAATTCGGCCTGAAAGCTCCAAAAGGTGTGCTTATGCTTGGCGTCCAGGGCGCCGGTAAGAGCCTCTGTGCCAAGGCGATAGCAACGGCCTGGCACCAGCCGCTGCTGAGAATGGACCCCAGTGCCTTATATGCCAGTTATATCGGCGAATCCGAACGTAACCTCCGCGATGCACTCCGGCAGACTGAGGCAATGTCACCGGTCATCCTGTGGATAGACGAAATCGAAAAGGGCTTCGCATCCGCTGCCAGCCAAAGTACCGATGGCGGTCTGTCCAAGCGGATGTTCGGGACGCTTCTAACGTGGATGCAGGAGCACGAGGCACCCGTATTCGTAATTGCTACCGCCAACGATATCGAGGCCCTGCCACCCGAGCTGCTTCGTAAGGGCCGCTTTGACGAGATATTCTTTGTTGACCTGCCCATCGAAGCCGTGCGAAAGGATATATTCGCTATTCATTTGAAGAAACGAGGGCGTGAGCCGGGGCAATTTGAACTGGATGCATTGGCCAGGACATCCGAGGGTTTTAGCGGTGCTGAGATAGAGCAGGCCGTCATATCAGCCCTGCACGAAGCGTATGCCAATGAAACTGACCTTGATACAAGTCGAATACTGTCGGCATTGAAAACATCGCCGCCGCTTTCGGTAACAATGGCTGAAAGTGTCCAGTGCCTTCGTGCCTGGGCCGATGGCAGATGTGTCCCGGCAGACTGACAAATTGTAAGAAAACAGCAGGTGCTGACATAAATTAATCAGACGCTGCACGACAAATAGAAAACACTCAAACGCTGAACTTTAGTCTTTTATCTTTTTTCTTACGCTGTATAATTAGAAATAAAAAACAGCTTATTAAATAGTATATGGGTATTTGTTATGGGAAAAAGCAGTTTAGTCTTTTTAGCAATTGTCGGCTTATTTGCGGCTGTAATTCTCAGCGGCTGTGTTGAGCGCAAGCTGACAATCAATACCGAGCCGCAGGGTGCGATGGTTGTATTAAATGATGAGGAGATAGGCAACTCACCCGTTACGGTTTCGTTTGAATGGTACGGCGATTATAACGTGAGAATAAGTAAAGAGGATTATGAAACCTTAAAGACCCATCGAAAATTAGAAGGGCCGTGGTACGACGGATTTCCGTTCGATTTATTAACTCTGCTTAATCCGGAAAGAACGGTCGACGAGTATGAATGGACGTTTGAGCTCGAACCTAAAAAAGAGATAAGCCGAAAAGAACTAATCGAGAACGCCGAGGAGCTGAAGAAACAGCTTTAACAACAGAAGACAGAGGACAGAAGGCAGAATACAGAGGGCAGAAGCACAAAGAGTTTCTTGGTCCACAAAAAATCAGAAAAGGCTCAAAAAGTAGACGTAGATTTCTTGTTGATTAAGTTGACTTGAAACCCTTGCTTTCTGGCTTGCGAAAAGGTATAATATTCATAAGAGAGTATTATCCAGTCTGAAAAAAGAGGTTATAGCAATGAAATTAAAAGCGATTATTCATAAAGCGGAGGAAGGGGGATATTGGGCGGAGATTCCCGCCGTTCCCGGCTGTGTAACTCAAGGCGATACTTTTGAAGAGCTTCTGAAAAACATTTATGAGGCAGTGGAGGCGTGTTTGTCTGTAGATGTTGACGACTATAAGATGCAAAAAGGCGACCAGCTAATGGAGATTATGGTTTGAAGCA
>CAYVIT010000024.1:0-26376 GCA_964451425.1 uncultured Pirellulales bacterium | reverse complement strand
CTCGGAACCAGACAATTGTTTTTTTTATTGAACTATCGCCTGTATCGGTTAAAATATTGATAAAGCTTTTTCAAATCAAATGTTGGCTAAAAGGGACAGTATGGCTATTCTAAAGCTGGACAGGCATAATGAAGACGAGGAAATCGAATTTGAACTGGATTACCTTGCTTCGTTGACAACCAAACAGCGCTTCGAAATGATGTCCAGAAAAACCGAGGAAATGTTGAGTCTGCGTAAGAAACCACGTGCGAACAGAAAAGCTACTGAAATTATTAAAAGAAAACAAGGTTAAATTTGTCATAATTGGCGCTACGGCCTTGCCTGTGCAGGGAAAATCGGGTTTGATTTGAGGGATTTTGTTTGAAGGTCAAGGTTCATACACAGATTTTCGCTGCAATTGTATTGGGGGTGATAGTCGGACTTGCGCTGGGAGAGAAAGCCGACCATCTCAAGGTCGTGGGTGATATATTCATTCAACTACTCAAGATGATTATCATTCCATTAATTCTGGCTTCGATGGTGGCGGGGGTTGTAAGCCTTGGTGATGTTCGCAGATTGGGCAGGATTGGCCTGAAGACTTTTATATACTACATGGCCACAACACTATTGGCTGTGGGTGTCGGCCTTGTGTTAGTGAACCTGATGAAGCCCGGAGCCGGCGTCGATATGGGGGCTGAAGCGGCTGTTGATATGGCAGGTAGAGAGACGCCCTCAATGGTCTCGATAATCAAAGATATTGTTCCGGAAAATGTGTTCGCTGCTATGGCGCAGGACAAGGTGCTGTCGGTAATATTCTTTTCTTTGCTTTTGGGTGTTGCCATCAGCAGTACAGGAGAGAAGGCCAAGCCGTTGACCGTTTTGTTTGAGGGTTTTAATACGGTTATGATGAAAGTTACAGGGTGGATTATGCACCTTGCGCCCGTTGGAGTTTTTGCGCTGATGGCTTATACGATAGGGACGATGGGACTGTCTGTTGTGAGGCCGTTGGCGCTGTATATGGTGACGGTGATTTTAGGTTTGAGTATCCATGCGGTAGTAACGCTGCCGGTTCTGTTGAGTATCTTTGGCAGGTATTCGCCATTGAAGTTTATAAGAGACATGTTCAGCGCAGTTGCAACGGCCTTCAGCACAGCCAGCAGTGCGGCGACGCTGCCGATTACGATGGAGTGCCTGAGAGAAAATACGGGCGTATCGAATAAGGTCGCGAGCTTTGTGCTGCCATTAGGCGCGACGGTGAATATGGATGGTACCGCACTGTATGAGGCGGTTGCCGCTATATTTATCGCTCAGGCTTATGGGATTAGTCTGGGTATCTGGCAGCAGTTAGTTATTATGTTGACTGCAACGTTAGCATCAATAGGGGCGGCGGCGATTCCGGGGGCGGGATTAGTGACTATGGTCATTGTACTGAGAGCGGTCAATTTACCGTTGGAAGGAATCGGTATGATATTAGCGGTTGACAGACTGCTCGATATGCTCCGGACGGCGGTAAATGTCTGGGGAGATGCCTGCGGAACGGCTATTGTTGCCCGGTTGGAGGGTGAAAAGTTCAATGGAATAGTTCTTAACAATCCAATGGGTAATAACAAATCCGGGGGGCTGAAGAGCTAAAAACAGCTTTAAATACCTGCACATTTTTATTCATTATCGCTTAAGAGACTCTTTGAGTCAACACAAGCCCGCTGATACCCAGTGATTATCGGTCTTAAATCCACTATAAGCTCGATACCCGTTCAGCAACACCCTCTTTTGCCTGCGAGATGGGCGATAAACAGCCCTTTATGCCGGGAAAATCAAAACGATAAAAAAGAGATTATGTGGCTCTGTCAGCAAGTCGATAGATAATTATGCTGTCTCCAAAGGTAATAGAGAACGCTTGTTAAATGTATAGCTGAACGGAGATTAACAAAACCATAATTTTAGATGGAGAGACGAAAATGTCACAGATTCCCACTTTGGAATTGGAACAATATGAACCTGTTTTTGAGCAAGAGTTAGGTATCGAAGATAATATCAAGGGCTCTACTCGCTATGCCTGGCTGGGTGGCGGCCAGTGTGGCGGCAGATTGGTAAAGTCTTTCTATGACTTGGGTTATAGGAAGGTGCTGGCCGTCAATACTACCCACCATGACCTGGATTTGCTCGACATTCCCGAGGAGCAAAAATTCTTAATGGACATAGGCGAAAAGGGAGCGGGCAAGGATATAGAGAGAGGGGATAGAGCAGTACAACAGTATCAGCAGGAAATTCTGCACCTTGCCAGGCAGATATTCAGCACTCAGGTCGACCATATTATGGTCTGCTTTGGAGCCGGCGGTGGTACCGGCAGCGGAAGCGTTATGGGATTAATCGAGATCGCCAAAAGATATGCCCGATATGTTGGTCTTAAAAACCCGGACAAGAAGGTAGGTGCAATTATGACTTTGCCGACGGTAGGTGAGGCCGGCTCCCCATTGGTAGCTGAAAACGCCTATGAAGTGGGCACAAGACTAAGTAAACTGGCTTCGGCAGGAGAAATATCCCCTCTTATTATTGTGGACAACGACAAAATTAACAGGATGTATCCGGGCCTGACAGTTAAGTCATTCTGGCCAAGCATAAATAATACGGTCGCGGGATTGTTTGATATTTTCAACAGGATTAGCGCCTTGAGCAGCGAGTATACATCGTTTGACCCTGTAGATTATCAAAGCATAATGGAGTCCGGTGGATGTGCGTTAATGGGCCTTACCAAAGTGAACGAATTCAGCGATAAATTTGCAATATCCGAGGCAGTGAAAATGAACCTGCAAAAGACCCTGCTGGCGGGCGGAATAGACCTGACAACGTCCAAGCTGGCAGGCTGCATAGTTGTCGGCGGAAAAAAGTTAATGAACAGTGTCAGCGGTTTGCAGGACAACATCAACTATGCGTTTGATGTTTTGTCAGAGATAACCGGCCAAGCCACTATCCATCGTGGGATATATGAAGACGACAGAGAGTGCTTGAGAGTGTACACGATTATCGGAGGCCTGGATAGCCCCATTGTACGGCTGGAAGAGCTTAAAAGCTTCACTGCTGTTGGGGTTGGGGTTTCCTAAATAAGTCGCCGGCTCCTTGTGTATATTTGAGAGGAGTAATGCCGTTTCGAATGTTTGCAGCGTTATTTACAAATAATATTTGAAACAAAAGTTCAGTAAAGAATCATACAGGGCGGTACGAAAGAAATGGCAGAAGTACCAAATCAGAAGCAAAACGAGGCTGACTATGCCGGCATAAGGCCGATGGGAACGAAAGAGGCGGAAGTTATCCATACCATCGGCAAGTCAGGGAATCCAAATCTTTTTTTTGAAAAGTCACAGACTGAAGGCGCACGCAGCGACTGCTTAACTACTCAGCGATATCCTGCTAAAGCCGCGAGGGAATATGAAATAAACGCTTCAGGCCTGCCTGCGTTGGAATTGGAGCAATACGAACAGAATATTGAGCAAGAGACGGGAATTGCGGACGAGAGCAAAGGCTCTGTCTGCTACGCTCTGATCGGCACCGGCCAGTGCGGTGGGAGATTGGTAAAGTCTTTTTATGACCTTGGCTATAAGAAGGTGCTGGCCGTGAATACGAACAGCCAGGACCTGGATTCGCTTGATATTCCGCAGAGTCAAAAGTTCCTGATGAGTACGGGTGATGAAATTAACGGAAGGGACATGGAGAAAGGCGCAAAAGCCGTTCGGCAGCACAGGCAGGATATTTTGCATCTTGCCCGGCAGACATTCGGAACTAAAGTCGACCACATCATGGTCTGCTTTGGAGCAGGTGGCGGTGCGGGCAGCGGAAGTGTTGTTGAACTGATTGATATCGCCAAAAGATACGCCAGATATACGGGACTGAAGAACCCAAGTAAGAATGTGGGTGTAATTATGACTTTGCCCGCTGCGGGTAAAGTCGGTTCTCCGTTAGTGGCGGAAAACGCATATAAAGCGGCTCACAAGTTAAGTCGAATGGCCAAGGCGGGAGAGATATCGCCCCTTATCATTTTGGACAATGACAAGATAAACAGGATGTATCCGAAAATGTCGGCCAAGACATTATGGCTGAGCATAAACAAGACATTCGCAAGTTTATTTCATGTTTTCAACAAGGTCAGCGCCCTGGGCAGCAGATATACTTCTTTTGACCGCCTGGATTATCTCAGTATTATCGAAAGCGGCGGCTGTATGGTAATGGGGCGGACTAAAGTTGATAAGCCCGATAATTCGTTTTCGGTATCCGAAGCAGTGAAAAATAACCTCGATAATACGTTGTTTACAGGTGGAGGTAATCTATCCACAGCCAAGGTATGCGGCTGCATAGTAGTCGGCGGGAAAGAATTGATGGCCAATGTCAGAGGGCTGCAGGAAAACATTGACTATGCCTTTGATATTCTTTCAGAGATAACAGGCGGTGCCACTATTCATCGAGGGATATATGAAGACAATAGTGACTGCCTGGGGGTGTATACTATTGTCGGTGGTCTGGATAGTCCTACTATCCGGCTGGAAGAGCTTAGTGCTGATAAATACTTTAAGCCGGACATTGTTGATACCGAAGGCCTGCTGCTTAGAGAGCGAAGGGAAGATATTCTGTTTTTGGCTGAATACTTTTTGGCAAAGGAGGCCAGCTTTTATGACAGAGGGGATAAAGTCCTAAGCTTATATACAAAGAAGCTTCTTTTGAATTATCCCTGGCCCGGAAACGTGCGTGAACTCGCCAAGGCGATGAAACGCGCCCACGAATTAAGCATAGGCGGAGAGATTCAACCTGATGCCCTGCCTTTTAAGATTATATTCGCCGATGTCGAATACTATCCAAAACAACTTCTGCCAACTCTTACCAAGGTAAAACGGAGAATTATCACCAAGGCCTTTAGGCTGTTCGAAGGAAACAAAGCCAGTATTGCACGGATTCTTGGTATAGAACCTCAGCTTCTGAATCAGTTAATCGAAGAGTTGAGCTTCCCCCGTGCAGAGGCGGAAAGTCAAGATGTTTTAGATTGACACGGTCTGCTGCGCGAGCCTCTCAATGATATCAGAGCAGATTGTCCCTGTACCAATTTATTGCCAGCTGCAAGCCCTGCTTAAAGGGCACCACAGGTTTGAATCCGATGAGTTTTTCAGATGCGCTGATGTCAGCGAGTGAATGTTTTACATCTCCGGTACGAGAGTCGGTGTATATCGGCTTAATATTTTTGCCTGCGGCGGCGTTAATTACCTCGATAGTGTCATTGACGGTTACGGACTGCCCGCAGGCGATATTTATGACTTCTCCGGCGGTGTGCTCAACTCTTGCCGCGAGCAGGTTAGCATCGACAACGTTGTCAACATAAGTGAAATCGCGGCTCTGCAGGCCGTCGCCAAAAACGGTTGGCGGCTGGTCTTTCAGTATAGCTGTGACAAAAGCCGGTATGGCAGCGGCATATTGACTGCTCGGGTCCTGATGGGGGCCAAAAACATTAAAATACCGCAGCGAAATAGTCTCAAGACCAAAAACTTTATAGAAAACTGAACAATAGTACTCTCCAACGAGCTTGCCTGCCGCATAAGGTGAAAGCGGCATTGGAAGCATTGTCTCGACTTTTGGCATAGTCGGAGCGTCGCCATAAACTGAAGAGCTCGACGCAAAAACGAAACGCTTGATACCGGTATCGCGGGCAGCTAACAGCAATGTGAAAGTGGCATCGACGCAGTGCCTGTGTGTGGCGGCAGGGTCCTCAACGCTGCGCGGCACAGAGGGTAACGCACCCTGATGCAGAACAACATCTATGTCCTTCATTGCCGAGCGGGCTATATTCTCATCGCCCATATCGGCTTCTACGAACTCTACTTTGTCGATGAAGTCCTGCAGGTTGCTCCTTTTGCCTGTCAGGAGATTGTCGAGAATCCTGACGAAACAGCCTTGAGAGACAAGCTTTTTACATATATTTGAACCGATAAAACCGGCCCCGCCGGTCACCAGAAATTTATCCATTAAGGTATCCTTTCACATATTGGGTCAGCAGAGATTTATAGGACAGAGTATAGATTTCTGCTGTACAGAGATGGCGATAATATATGCTAATTAGGTTGAGTGAGCAAGCTGTAACTTCTGGTATTTCTGATAAGACTTGTATTGCTCGTGGAAGTAACCGCCTTTGAGAGCCTTGACGGCAAAAAGCACACAGCCCGCTATTGTGGCGTCTACGGCCTTTAGCTCACGAATAGTCCTTTGAGCGGCTCCTCTTCTTGTAGCGGCGGCATTGAAGACCAACAATGTTGCGTCAGCAATTTTGGCCAGGATTGTAGCATCGCTTACCAACAACACCGGTGGGCTGTCGACTATAATATAATCATAGTCCTTTCGTCGGTCCTTAATCATTTGCTCCATTCGGAAACTACCGAGCAGTTCCGCGGGATTAGAAGGTAACGGCCCCGACTCAACCAGGTCAAGACCTTCAATGACGTCAGACCTTACGGCATCTTCAAAACTACACAGGCCCGTAAGCAGTGAGCTCAAACCGAACTCAGATTGCGAGACCTGCGCGGCCTTGGACGCTGGATTTGGGAATACTATATGTAATCGCGGCCTTCTGAAATTAGCATCGATAAGCAGCACTTTTTTATTTTCAGCGATAAAAGTTGCCGCAAGATTGGTCGCCACGGCAGTTTTACCATCTCCCGCCGCACCACTGCTGACAAGCAAAGTCCTCACGGCACCCCCAAAGCCGGACAACTCGATGTTGGTCCGACATCTTCTGTAGGATTCACTTATAATAGAGTAAGGTGCCTGATGAACAACATGGTAAAGGTCGATTTTCCGAACCTGTTCATCTTCGGCCGCATCAGGAATTACACCCAAGGGTGGGATGTGCAGAAATCTGGCCACATCCCTCGGGAACCTTACGAGGTCGTTAAGCATTTCTAAAGCCAGGGTAAGTGCGATTCCGACTATCAGGCCCAATATTGTTCCGCCGGGGAAATAAAACTCCCATCTCGGTGAGCTTACTTCCAGCGGCGGCGGGGCGGGTATCTTCCATTGTACCTTAGGTGTCTCCGGGTCATCGTGTATTATCCTATAGCTCTCAATCGTGGCCTTTATTTCGTCAAGCATTTTCTTTCTCTCATCTCTTACAGCGAGTCGCTGCTCATAGAGTATCCTGGCGTTATCAAGGCTTTCCTTCTTGGCCTGAGCTTCCTCTCGTAACAGGTCTAATTCATCAGACCTGCTTTGCAACACAGTCAGTTGGTCCTGTGCATTTTTAAGGTTAGACTGTCGGACCTGTTGAGCAATTTCGTCCTGTCTGAGCTGCCTCTCATGTCTGATTTCGGCCAACTGTTGTTTCGTTCTCAGCACTGATTTGTGGTTATCGCCCAACCTTGCGAGTTGGCCTTTGATCTGTGATTCCAAGGCAGCAAGCTGCTCTGCAAGCATAATCATGACAGGATCGAACTCTACCTGACGTTCGATCTGTACGTTAATAGGCCCTACCGCCAATTTCTTAAGGTTTTCAATAACAGCTCCAGCCTGTTTTATCAGCAGTGCCAGGTCGTTTTTCTCAAGTTCCAACTGATTCAACCGCAGTGTGATTATGTGCTGGAAAGAACGGCCATAAGGACGTTCAAGGTCGGTAATTTTATAATTTTCGCGCACATCTTTCATTCCCTTTTCCGCTGCAGTCAAATCTTGTTCGATGCGTATTCGCCTCTTGTCAAGCTCTGAGAGCTTATCAGTAATCTCATTCCGCTTCGTACTTCCCTGCGAAATAGTAAACATAGACGCCATTTCGTTGACTATAAGCGCAGATTCTTCGGCATTGCGACACGTCATCGTCAGTACAACGTACTCGGCATCTCTGTGTGCATAAGCACGGAAATGCTTCTTCAAATTCCTAAAAGCCTTAAGAATGCACTGGTTTACGTTGGTAATCTTGCCACTATCGTCATATATGGCAAAATGACGAAACCAGTTTGTTTCCCTGACCATATCTCTATCAATCAACTCCTGCAGATTCCCTTGCTGCTGTATAAGGTTTGCGATTGATACACGATAACCATATTGAACATCCTTGTTCACGATTGCCGCACCAATAGTCATAGGGTCTTTTTCTACGGGCGGCAGTACCCTGATATAGGTTTGGGCGGTGTATTTTGGATATTTTCTCAGTAACAAAAACCACAGCCCACCGGCAGCTATAAAACCTAATACGGTCAGAGTGGTTATCAACAATACGTGCCGACGTAAGATTGAAAATATTTCCTTTGGTGTCAGCGCTGCAGCCGGTGCAGCGGGGCGCCGAGGCGGATGCGGGCCTGTCGTTTTATTTACAGCCGTTGGTTTTTGTTCTGCCATTTTTAGTATCTCGTTTTATCCACTCCTGCCAGGTGCGAGCCCAGAGACAACAGTCATGGATATTAATTTTCACTATATATCACTACTGTGAAAGCCGTTCGATAGCCGACTTTATTTGTTGTTCAGCCGCTTTCGGTAATTTACCTGCTCCTATCTGCAAAGCCTCTTTATATGCGGCGAGTGCCTCAGCTTTTGCATTAAGTTTTTCTTTTACCATACCTAAATGCTCATATACCTCATAGGGTATCTGAATCAGCCGGGATTCGTACTGTTGCAGGGCGGCCTGTAAAGACTCGTCTGCCTCTGCATTTTTACCGTTTTTATGTAACACATAAGCATAAGTATCCAAAAGGGCAGGATTATTCGGCCTTTCCTGCAGTGAACGCTCGGCATACTGAAGAGCGTCATTTAGCCTTTTATCACTTTTGGCCAGCATATATGCCAAGTTGTTCAGGACACTTATATTATTCGGCATTTCGACTAACAGACTTTCGTATTCGGCAACAGCCTTTTTAAGATAATTGTTATCGGAAGTCTTGTTATAAGCCAGGATTAAGGTTTCAGCTTTTTGCATTATATAATCGGTTCTTTTGGGGCTGTCAGGTCCTATTATCTGCAGACATTTGTCGACATATCCTACTGCTTTGTTGTATTCGCCGTTGTTTTTTGTGAAATTAAACATTGTATAATTGGCAGCAAGCGAACCAGGATTGGCCTCGAGGTTTTCCCTGCAGTATGCCAGTGCCTCATCGGCCCCCAAAAGAGTGTGCATTCTTTGCAAAGTCTGAGCCATAAGAATTTCACTTGTTCGGGCTTTGTCCATGGCTTTTCGGCAGTATTGGACGGCGGTTGCTCTATCGTCGAGTTTCATTTTTGCTTCAGCCATTCTAAAATATGCAATGTGGGCAAAATCGCTATCGACATATTGTCTGCCCTCTTCAAAGACCTTGTCCAACTTTGCGGTATTCCAGGTATTTGTATTTGGTGTTCCCGCTCCTAACACGAGCGCCCGCAAATATCCATCGAATGCTGTTGCATTAGCTTTTCCGTTTTCCCTGCTTTTTTGCCAGGCCTGCTGATACAAATTCCGGGCCCGGTCGAAATTGCCTTCGGCTGTTTCGAACTCCCCGATTCGGTTGTGCCACAGTATATTGTCGGGAAGTTCCCGGAGTGTATCGTCATAGAATTTTTTTAGCGAATCCTTTCTGTCAAGCTGCAAATAAATCTGTTCAAGCAAAATTCTGCCTTCCATAGAAGCACCCGGCATGTTAATCGTAGTTGTAAGTTCGGTTATAGCATCTTCGTACAGGCCTGAATATCGATATGCCTTCGCCAGAGAAATGCGTGTGAGAGGGTCGTCCGACAGTGATTTGCTCTGCTTCAGGTCGCTGATTGCCTGTCCATAATTTGCCATCAAAAGGTGAATTTGACCTCTTAATCGCCAGGCCACTGCATTGTCCGGGTTTGACCCGAGATTTTGGGTTGTAAGCTGCAGTGCTTTTTGCAGTTGTCCGCGTTTCATTGCCAACCAGGCCTCGAGCAGCAGTGCATGGCTTTCCTGCGGATGCTTTTCTTTGAAGCTTTGCAGCTTTAAGTCAGCTTCCCTGACAAGACCTGTTTTAAGGAAAGTCTGGATTTGAACGAGGTGGTTTTCTACGGTGTCTTCAAGCGATATAAGTTCTTCAGAATATTTCATCACGGCTTCCTGGTCAGCTTGTCTTTCTCCGACAAGTAAAAGCCCTTTGATTACATTGATGTCTTTTGATTGTTCTTTGTACAACTGTTCCAAAATTTTCCTGGCCTCATCAATTCGACCGGTCCGAAAATAGTGGCTCCACAACAGATTGCTGTCTTGCAGAACCAACTGCTTGGCCCTTTCTTCTTGGCCGGTTCGGCGATAAAATTCGGCTCGTGCCTGCGTTACAGCCCTGTTTCCCGGAGCTATAGCCTGGGCCTGCTCGAAAGAGGAGTCCGTGATAGCCAACAAAGCTTCTTTTCTTTTTGCATTCGTTTCTCTAAGGGCCATTTTCATTGCCAGCCTGGCAAGCAGCATAGCATTCTGAAGACTCGGACTGACTTTTTGCAGATTTTGTCGAATCGCCAGCGCTCTTAAAGGCTCTTCATCGCTTATATATTCAGCGTAAAAGCTGAGTATCTCTAAATCGCCTGGATTAGTTCTCAGAGCCATGTTCAAGGCGGATTTTGTTTCCACAATCTGCTCGGAAGACACATTTTGTCCGAGCTTATTGTCCCGCTGGTAAAGTGCGTTTGCCAGGACTTTTGCAATAGTTCCATCCCGGGGATTCAATGCCGATGCTCTCCGGGCATCCTCGATAGATGCGTGTTCATATCCGAGAGCGGAGTTGACCATACTTCTGAGTATGAGGGCTTTGGAAAAGACAGGCCTTTGTTTAAGAGACTCGTTGATTTTAGTCAAAGCATCCTGATATTGTTCTTTAGCCATCGCCAGGTGAGCTTCGAAGAACAGGCCGTCACACCCGTCAAGATTTTCCCTTTTTGCGGTCTCTATTATTTGCTCCGCAAGCTGCCAATCCTTCGTCGTAAGGGCTATATCAAAAAGATAACCGGTGACAATTTCATATTGTGATGTTTCTACTGCAAACCCGGTTTTTCCACTGCGATACTTGCTGTGTACGTCTTCCGATGAGAATACTTTTTTGAGATCCACAGTGGCTTTTTCCAACTCGTTATGCCTAATATAAAATATACCAAGGCTAATAGCTCGTTTAATCGGATCGGAGATGTTTGACAAAGCCCGCTCTTCTATTTCCGTAAGCTTTTGCTGGGGAATATTGTACGGCTGAGGCTCAGAAATCATCTGTTTGTATATCAAAAGCATTGCATTATCCGGCTCAATCGGCAGCAGTTTTTCCACCAGAGGTGCACAAGCACTCCAGTAACGTTTCAATTCGTCCGTCATCGACTGTATGGAGCTTTCCGAGAGGTCTTTATCTTTTTCCGGTGTCTGGGGCTCTTGGGAAGTTAAGGATGATTCTTCAGCCCTTTTCCTTTGATTGATGACTTTCTGGACCTGTCTTATCTTGGCCTGCAGCAGTGCGAGGTTGAGTTTGGTTGTGTTGGGGTCTTCAGGGTATGCAGCGATTACCTTAGCGAGCTCCTTTTCAGCCTCATCAAACTGCCCCGCGCCAAGTAAAGCGTTAACTCGAAGCCTCTGACTCCTGGCGTTTGCCCCAAAGTTCTGCTCAAAAACATTTATATTATCTGAAGCTGCCGTCCATAAATCAAGCTTCAAAAGTACATCAGCGTAATCCAAACGCGATTCAGGTTTTATCCAACTGATACCTGAACGCAGAGCGCTTGTCAGGAAGTCAGCGACCGCACCGATTTCGTCGGTGTTATAAAAAATCTTTGCAAGTATATAAGAAAGCTGTGCAAACTGGGGGTCTCTTGGCCAGGTGTATCCAGGCGGTCTCAGTGTTTTAAGTTGTTCGTAAACTGTATACAGCTTTCTTATGGCGGAATCCTGATTTCCCTTCGCAAGCTCAATCATTCCCCGCCACTTAATAACGCGCAGGTCCTCGCCGCTCCCGACAAGCTGCTCGATTTCGTGAACGGCCTGCTCAGCATTTTTCAGCCATTGCTGCTTCTGTGCCTGGATTTTATTATCCGACGGCTCAAGAACCTGTTCCGTGTAGTAGGTTGCCAGGAATATGTTTAATAAGGCCCTGTTATTGCGATTTGTCCGTTCTCGTGGTCCTGTTTCTTCCTGGGCATCCGGTAAAGTAAGTGCGTTTTTGGCAACCTCAATTGCGGTATAGAGATCTTGTGTATCCCCATAAACAGTAAACTTTCGATAAAGCATATCTGCATGATATATTGGATAGTTTACGTTATTCTTATCCAGTTCGGCGGCTTTTCGGACAGCTTCGATAGCCTGGTCAAGATTTTTGAGATTATACTGGTAGTATTGGGACAAAGCTGAAAAGGCCTCTGCACAGGAGGGAAACCGTTTCACAAGCGTCATATACTCATCCTCAAGCAACTGAATTTGCTTTTGTGGTTCGGCGGCGTTGCTGCTTTGCGTAAGCTTTTCCGTTAGGAGGTTAATATGAGCTGTGGGATTGCCAGGAGCAGCTTTAACAGCCTGCCTTAAAATTTCCATGGCTTTTTCCGCAGCTTTTTCCCGTTCGCCGATATTGCCTTTTGACGCAAGAATCTGTCCCTGAGTTTTAACTGCCTCTGCAAGATACCAATAGGCATCGACATTATTCGGTTCAAGCTCCTGGACTTTTTTGAAGTCATCGGTTGCCTGAGCAAGGGTCTCTTCCGGCTCTGTTACGGCGCCGAGGTTGGTCAGCTCAAGATTTGCTCTGCCCCTTCGCAGATATAAATAGGTGCCCAGGTTCTGGCCTGCGGTGCGGCGGGTTTCTCTTTCTCTCATTCCCTTGGGATACAATTTGTCGATATCCTGCCTGAGTATGTCTGCTTTAATTTTATTCGCATCCTCTATAAATTTCGTTGCCTGTTCCTCAACCTCTTGCCAAAGTTGATGCTCACCGCTATCAGCAACTATGTAAACGTAATTCAACTGTCCAAACCGAGCTTCCACATTATTCGGGTCTATACTGATTATTCTACTCCAATTCCCCAGCACGAAGCGCCATTCTTTAGTTTCTATGTATAAGTCTACGAGTTTGAAAAGTATCTCTATCCTTTGGGAATCTGTCTTTGCATGGTTGCGTGCCTTGTGATAATTTCGCTCAGCTCTCTTGTATGCTTCTTCTTTAATCTCCTCATCTGTCGCATTTCGGGCAGCCATTAACGCCGCATCACCATCTTTGCTAAATTTTTCCGGGTCTCCGCTCAGATGCAAAATTGCCCCGATAGCAACCAGAGATATAAGTACTACAACCGCCGAGCCAATGAGGGCGACTTTTTTATTTAATCTTTTCTTTGCCATGAATTTTTCCCTTCCTTACAAGGAAACAGCATATCTCCTAAACGTTATTATTTATCATCTGAATTTCCCCCGATAGGCCAGTGGTCTCTTTCTAAAAGGGGCAGGATTACTCTCAGGAGCTTTTGGCTTGCCGTAATTGTTTCTTCTTTGTTCGGATAAATCGTCTGGCCGAACCTGGTATTAAAAAACTTCCATTCCACTTTGGAAAAGTATGAGTGCTTTGAAAAGATGTTTTTATTCAGTGCGAATCTGGCGTCGTCCCTGCTGTTTGCATATACCTCGTTGACGTTAAAAAGATACAGGACGGGGAATCTTGTATCCGTTCCCCAGATATTGGAATTTGTACCGGCAAAGACAAGGTATCTTGCCGGAATTTTTTCGACTTTGCCTTGCTTGTTGATTTCGATTGTTACGCTGTCGGAGGCCAATCTTTGATTGCCTCCACCGGAATAACATTCTTCCGGTACATGTGGTACGCGGTCAGGCAGGTCGTAATAAGTAATGAATAATGAGCATTTTTGAATCGGGCTGTCAGCGGATGTGTCGGAATCTTCAAGAAGCCATTGTATATAATCCCGGGTTCCGAGGCTTTCAATGACCTCCTGGTTTGTGATTTTATATTTTGATACAACTTTGTAAGGGGCTAAGGCGTTTTCATCCATAAGGTCCAAAGATTTCTTCAAAGGCATAGGTTCCTTCTTTACGGGCTTAGGCATTGCTATTGCACTTAGCAAGAGTACTCCTGCACATATTAAAAAAGGCGGCTGCAAATAGCTGCGCGTTGTGCTTTGCATCCTTAATGTCCTTATCCTGATTTACGTTTATGCGTCATTTTTGTTCTTACGGCGAACTACGATGTCCATAGCGGCCTGCCTGCCCTCTTCAACAAACAGACTTGACATAAACCACGCGATGAAACCGTATAAAACAAAAGCCAACGGCAGCATTCCTAATCCGAGGATATCGTGATAAATGCCCTGCGTGTACTTTGGATGTATAAGTACATAAATAAATCCGGTAACTGTAACTCGTACGATATTGCAAATTATTGCAATAGGAACAGTGCTTGCAAGCAGAACCATTCGCTGCCATACAGGTCTGTAATGCAGATATGCCATAGCGACGCCCAGAGCCAGAAATGCCATCAGCAACCGCATCCCGCTGCAGGCTTCGGCGACATTGAGCGGCTCCAGATGCTGATTCTTGTAAATCACGTCTATAACCACACCACTGGCTGTGGCCTCCAGGCCGTTGAGAAGATTAAGCAAGGCAGCCGCTACGTCAGCGGCAAGATGTCGCATCGGCATTGTAATTGCAACGTAGTATCTGCGCGGCAATGGTACGGCAAAGACCAGAAAAGCGACTGGCAGCCATGTATATCTGAGAAGAGGCCAACCGCATAAAAATAATATAATCGCGCCGAGTATGGCTATCATGCTGATGGGCTGAAGGTAGGCATATCCGGATGGACTTGCTCCATTAAGAGCATAAAACACAATACCACATATAAGAAAAAACAGACCGAGGTAATTTGGCCTGGCTTGAAGACCTAAAATCTTTTCTTTGTGCTGGTTAATGAAATATAAGCTAAAAAGGGGGATTAAAAAACCGTGCCCCCAACTACTGTCGGAGAGCCATCTGTTGACAGCACGGCCAATATCATTTCGAAAGAGATAGACAAACAATCCTGTAATTATCAGGATTTTGAGGTAACTATGCAACTCAAGCTCAAGCCAGCCTGCCGGTGTCGGTTTCTCATTTTGTCCTTTATCGCATAAAGGAAGGCCTTCATTTGAAGCTTGTGTCTGGATTCCCATATTAGGATTTTTTGTAATATTGGGCTTGTCGGCATTAGAGGAAGCAATATTGTCCGGCATAGCTACACAATTCTGTTAAAACCAGTCTGGTATAGGCCTTCGAGTATAGAAGTCTCTATCTGCGAAGTTACGGTCGTAAATGAAACCGAAACCGTAAGTGGCCCTGAAGGCATTTCGTAAAACCGCCCGCCATCTTGCTGTTGAGTGAGTGCCGACACGAATTAAATCGTTGGGCTTAATAAAGAAGTCCGGCTGCTCACCTCGGGCGATTTTATCCAAATCTACCATTACGATTTCTTCTTTTTGCTTGCCGATTCTTCTTATAACTTCACATCTCTTTGGCCAGGCCAGAGGTCCCAGGCCACCTGCTGCGGCTATGGCCATTTTCAAAGTCATTGGCCGACCGGTAATATTGATGTATCCCTGGCCGTTGACATTGCCCATAATACAGAACTCTCCAATAATGTCAACCGGTACATAAATGGTATCGCCGGCTCTTATGACAATATTATACCGAGGGTCACCGGCGGCCAGCCTGTCGGCAGGAATCTTTATGACTCGTGTCTGAACCCCTGCCGCTCCTATCTTGTCCCACTCGAAATCAGTTGGAACCTTTTCCTCAAGTGGGCCGGTCGGTTTTTCAGGCTCAAATTTAATCACCGGCTCCGGCGGTTTTGGCCGACCGGTTTGAACCGGGATCCATCTGCCATCTCGGAAAATCCACTCAATCTGTCCTGCTTCACTGCCTGTCGTATCCTGAACAGTTCCAATCGAAGATTCAAGGATGTTTTTCCCTGCCCGATTTTCGTTTGCAATTTGTCCGAAACGTTCAGGGAAAGCTATTTTGTCGAGTTCCTTGTCCGTCGTCATCTCCGCAGCCGTTATAATAGGCTGCTGTTTTTGCGGCGGCATTTGCATTTTGGCCGATGGCGCTATTGTCTCCAGCATCTGCTGCTGAGGTATGAACAATTGCTCAGGCTGCCCCGTCTCGATAATACCTGACTCAGACGGCTCGGTTATCGGCTCCTGGCCCGTAACAGAACGAGAAACATAAATATAGCTTATGTTGAACTGGCTTACCCCCCCTGCTACAGCAACCGCGTCAGCCAATCTAAGACCGCTTCGTGGAAGAATGTACCTTCCCGGCCCCGGTATACCGTCCCCCAGTATTGAAAACATTCGCTGTTGTGAACTAATTAAAATTACGGTGACCGTCGGATTTTTTAATATGCTCGGCGAAAGAATCTGCCTTATCTCCTCCTCAAGCTGCGATTCGGTAAAGCCTGCTGCTTCAATTTCTCCAACCTCCGGTATGGATATTTTGCCGGTCTCGGTAACAATGTAATCGCTGGTAAACACTATGCTATCCTGGAGCAGCTCGAAGATACTTATCCTGACAACATCACCGGGACCTAATGCATGGTCAGTGTCAAAGACCATAGTGTCTATCGGTTTCGGGTCTTCGGTATCGGCCCAGGTTGATGGTGCTTCTTCGGCTACGCCCAACGAGTCAAGTATCACATTAACCGCCGGCACAGGACGGTATCTGCCTATATCTGTTGGGTCATAAAACTTATTGCCACAACCTACAGAAAACAGAAGACAGAAGACAGAAAACAGAAGACAGACGATAAATTCTGACCTCTGACCTCTAACCTCTGACCTCTGACCTCTAACCTCTGATATGGGATTCATATCACCACAATTCCAAAAAGCACTGTTGTTTATAATTCTTTTATGGATTCCAAACGTACCTAAATCAAACGCAGGCTTCTAAATCAGCCGGTTGAAGAAAAGGACGTTTGGAAATCTCCAAGTCCCTAAAAACGTCCAAAAAATACTTCTATATGATGAAATTTATCGGTTTAACACACAGCTCGCTTAACTATTAAAATGACTATCGACCTGTGATTATTACTAAATTTTCGTCAGTCAATAAACAAAGGTTGCCCCTGCTGCCATAAGCATAGCTATACAAAGCAGTTATGAGGCTTGCGGTTTCGTGGTTTACTACTAAATTGGGTTCCTAAAACAAAGGTTACTGTTTGCCTTTCCTGTCAGGGGCATTTATGCTATCTTAAAATGGTCAATAATCTATTTATACCTATTAAACAGGTGATTTGTTCGCCGCTTTGTCTGAAGGCCGATAATTGTAAAAATATCAGCGTAAAAAAGAGACACAATCTCGTTTGGTATTGTCTGTGAGTTTTAATTATTGAGTTTTGGAAACACTCTTGTACAATGTTGTAGGTGTAAGGTTTTTAAGAAGTAAGTTTTGCGGCATCAATTTATTATGGAGGTAGTGAAAATGATTAAGTCAAAACATTTGAGAGGTACCGCTGCGGCGTGGTTTTTGGTTTTGCTCGGCTTTGCTTCAGGATTGCGGGCCCAGATTTCTCCAAGGTCTAAAGGTGATGAGCTTCTTCAGATATTGCCGTCGGAGAGTCTTTTCTGCGTGCGGGTGAATAATCTCGACTCCACTCTTAGCTCGATGGACCAGTTTTTGGCTGGTATCTTACCTAAATCCTCAGAAGTGTCGATGCTGGTGCGAATGCAGTTCGCAAAGATATTAGGGAGTCCGGAGTTAAATGGTGTGAATATGGGGGGTAGTTTTGCCCTATTCGGGGTAACACCAGCCGGCAAACCGCCAGGGCCTAAGCCGTCAGATATGTTAATCGGTGTACTTGTGCCCATTACAGATTACAAACAGTTTATTGATGGCAATCCTAATTTGAGTCCACCGGACGCAAATGGAGTTTCAAAAAACACAAGCAGCGAGTTTGGTGCAATGTGCATTAAGCAGGTCGGAAACTATGCGCTTATAGGGCCATCCGAGTCTAGCACCTTTGCCGCGACAGCAAAATCGATTTCGGTCAAGTCAGCTACGCTTGGGAGTGCCCTTGATGCTGCTGAGGCACAACGAGCTGTGAAAGAACCGCTGTGGATGTATGGAAATATCCAGCAGGTGTCCAAGGCGTTTGGTCCCTTATTGTTTGGCCAACTTGAGCAAATGAAGAAGATGATGCAGAGTATGGAGTCGAGCAAGCAAGGGTCGATGGGGCCAACAGTAAAGATAATGGATATGTATATTGCTATTTTTGAGACGCTGATGAAGGAGACAGAGTCTTTGAGCTTAACCGTCAGGCCGAGGCCGAATGCGTGCAATCTAACTGTTAGCGTTTCGGCAGTGCCTGGAACAGAAATGGCGAATATGTTTGCCGCTGATACCTCCATAGTAAAGGAGAACAGACTTTTAGGGTATCTGGAAGACGGGGCGATGATGAATTTTGCGGGCAAGATGAATACGCCTTTATGGAAACAGCTCAATCTCAAAAGCATCGATTTGCTTACGGCAATTGCCGGTGAGGCTATGACCGCTGAGGAGATAACCAAAATGAAGACGCTGACCACAGATATGGTTAGCGCTGTTAGCGGGCCGGTAGTTTTCTCATTCTTTATTGATGCAAACAGCAAACCGCCCTTTGCGCTTAAGTATGCTCTTGAAGTTAAGGATGCCGACAAGTTCAACAAGGTCATTGAAGATGCCATGGAGATGATGAACGCCGGTGGTATTGCTGATTTTTACAAAAGCCTGGGTTTCGAGATGGGCTTTACAATAAAGCGCGGCATCGGCAGTTACAAAGGTGTTTCCATAGATACAGCAAAGCTCGTGATGAAGTCGACCGACCCTAATTTACCACAAGGGCAGATGATAAATGCGATGTACGGTGACGGCTTCGAGTATAGATGGGCAATAGTTGACGGATTGTTTGTCTGCGCTGTTGGCGGCGATGTGGATTCGGCTATACGCAAGCTGATTGATGAGGCCAAAGCAAGTGGGCCGAGGCAAATGGCTGCTGAAATGAAGGCGGCTTTAGCACTGCTGCCGGAGGCGGACAAAGCTGACTTTATGGGGACGTATAACATTCTGCGTTTGTTTAGGATGATGGGAGCTATGGCTGGGGCCTTTATGCCGGCGCCGATGCCTTTTGGGAAGATGGATATTGCGACCAAGAGCAATATCGTATTTGCGGGCAAGGCAGCTAACAGCAGGATGACGGTGGATATTGCTCTTCCAAAAGAGCATCTGACCGAGATGATGGCGGCCTTTCAGCCACCTTTGCTTAAAGCGCGTGAGCAGGCCAAACGAACTGTCTCTCTTAACAACTTAAAACAGATAGCACTGGCTTGCATAATGTACGCAGACGAGCACGAAGGCAAGTTCGCCCCCGATTTACAGCAATTATATCCTTACCTTCGCGACCCAAAAATCCTTGAATCACCGCTTAAGCCGAAGGGTTTTGATGGTCCCAGCTACATATACATTGCCGGGCTGAAACTGCGAATGCGTCGTCCGCAAGTTATTATTATTGCCTATGAAAACCCTGCATTTTGCAGCGATGGGATTTGTGTTGCTTTTATGGATGGCCACTGTGAGTGGATGAAGCCAGAGGAATTCCTGGAAAGACTCAAAGAAACTTACAAACAGCTCGGTAGAGAGATGTCTGAGATTAACTTTAAGGGCCCAATAAGAAGCGCAGCACCGTAGAAAAAGCCACATTCAATAGTTCAGGCACAGAAGGTTGGGTAAAGTTGGCTATTTTGCGGCTTTTAACTATTGATAATCTATTTTCACGAGGCGTTTCTGGCAAACGCCCCGGACATCCGCCATAAAAATCTCTATCTTGGCAGGAGTCCAAATACCGCCTTTTTCAACTTCGTGATAGTTATATCCACGAACGGTTAAACAAGCACCTTTGTCAGTACCTGCAAACAAAAGCATATCGACTAAAAAGGTGTCTCTATTCTGGTAGTAAACGAGATTGGGCCGATGTGTTTTACTGTCAGGTTTGTCAGAAATTGGTCGTCCGATAGGATAATACCATTGCCCTTCGATTTTGACTGGTTCGGCGCTCCTGATTAAGCCGGTTTTTCTCTCTATAAGACGTAATGGTGTCGTTGTGATATCGAGAATAGCTTGCGCGAAATCTTCAGCCTTAAGGCCGGCAGGCAGGAAATCACCCTGCTTTGTACCTTCTATTACCGTAAAGCCGGTCGGTGAAAGTTCCCAAACGAATTTGCCTTGTGGCTCCTGAGCTGAAAGGCGAATTAAATTTGACAATGGATTAATCTTATGGTGTTGTTCTGTCAGGTAGAAACCGCCATCCGGTTGGTAAAAAGTAACCACGCAATCAAGATCGAGGGTTTTCGTTTTGGCCCATGCCCGGGGTCCTCCGGCTGCTTCGATTGCCTGAGATATATAAGGAGGTTTGTCAACCGACACATCAACTTTATGTGGCTGCTGCCGGAGCTGCTGTTTCTGCTCGCACCCTGCGACAACCAAGACCGTCACAGAAGTGAGCCAAATTGTCCTGTAAATCCAATTCATCATTTTCCGTCCCCTACCTGTTAATTATTTTGTGTCTTATATTTGACATTACGCTTCACTATTCTGTCCGCAGGATAATTTCGCAAGCTGCTCCATCAGAGCATACTTTTGCACCGCATCATTGCTGGCGAGTTTCATCAGTTCCGCCGCGGCCTCCGGCTTTGATTGCTTCAGGCTTCGATAGCGGTTCTCGCCGTATGCGTATTCTTCGAGGTCCAGAGTCGGTGCTTTCGAATCGAGCTGCAGCGGATTTTTACCCTGTTCTTTAAGCTGCGGATCGAATCTATATAGTGGCCAGTGACCGCTGTTGACGGCCTGCTTCTGATGTTCGCAGCCCTTGACCAGGTTAAAACCGTGGGCGATACAGTGTGAATAGGCGATTATGAGCGAAGGTCCCGGGTAGCTTTCGGCCTCTACAAAGGCTTTTACGGTCTGGTTTGGATTTGCACCCATAGCGACCTTTGCAACAAAAATATTGCCATAAGTCATAACCAGGAGGCCAAGGTCCTTTTTAGGCCTTGGTTTTCCTGCTGCCGCAAATTTAGCCACAGCCGCTCTCGGTGTGGCCTTCGACATCTGCCCGCCTGTATTGGAATAGACCTCAGTATCCAAAACGAGCAGGTTGACGTCGACCCCACTTGCCAAGACGTGGTCCAGCCCTCCGTACCCAATATCGTAAGCCCATCCGTCACCACCAAGGCCCCAAACCGATTTGCGTACAAGATAGTCTGCCACCAGCAGTAACTGGCTGCAATCGGCGCATCCACTTTTGGCGCACTGCTCTTTTAGTTTGTCCACGCGGGCCCGCTGCTGTTCAATGGCATCCTGCTGCGGCTCATCGGCTAATGTTTCCGTTCGGATTTCCTCAGCCAGTTTTTTATCAACACAGCCTGCTTCGGCCACTTTAGCCAGCAGGGCCAAGGCGCGTTCTTTGAATTTGTCTACCGTCAGACGCATACCCATTGCAAACTCAGCGGTGTCCTCGAATAAACTATTACTCCATATTGGCCCCCTGCCATCGGCCCTCTTTGTATATGGTGTTGTTGGAAGATTCCCGCCATAAATCGATGAACAGCCCGTTGCGTTGCCAATCATAGCTCGGTCGCCGAATAGCTGTGTCAGCAGCTTTACATAGGGCGTTTCGCCACAGCCGGCACAAGCACCGGAATACTCGAACAAAGGCTGAATTAACTGGCTTCCTTTTACTGTATCGGATTTGAACAACTTCGGATCTGTGTTTGGGATAGAGAGGAAATATTCATAATTGTCACGTTCCTGTAAACGCAGTGGTTCCTGAGGAGTCATATTGATTGCCTTTTTCCCCGTTGGCTGTTTGTTCTCATCTTTTTCCTGGGCGGGGCAATTGGCGACGCAAAGGCCGCAGCCGGTGCAGTCCTCCGGAGCTACCTGGACGGTAAATTTCATCCCGGCGAATTCTTTACCTTTGGCATCTGCACTTTTGAAGGTCTCCGGAGCGTCTTTGAGATATTTTTCGTCGTAAGCCTTTACTCTTATGGCCGCGTGTGGGCAAATAATTGAGCATCTGGCGCATTGAATACAAAGAGCAGGTTCCCACACGGGTATATTTACTGCGATGTTGCGTTTTTCATATTGGGTCGTTCCGGTCGGAAACTTACCATCGACCGGCATCTTGCTGACAGGGAGCTTATCTCCACGAAGCGCTATAAGTTCGGCGGTGACTTCTTTGACAAAATCAGGAGCATTTTCAGGGACCGGCGGCCGCATCTTTATCTTACTGCTCACCTTGTCAGGAACCTTCACTTCGTAAATTTTCTCGAGGGCGGCATCAACAGCCGCGTTGTTCATTTCAACGATTTTCTCTCCCTTTTTCCCATAAGTTTTCTTGATGGCATCTTTAATGGCTTTGACAGCCGTCTCGATAGGAAGAATGTTACTGATTTTGAAAAATGCAGTCTGCATAATGATATTGATTCTCGGCCCCAGCCCTATTTCCTGAGCAATGGAGATGGCGTCAATAATGTAGAACTTCAGTTTTTTATCGATTATGTGTTTTTGCACCTCCTGCGGTAAGCTGTCCCATACCTCATCCTTGTTATGGCTGGTGGTCAGCAAAAACGTTGCGCCTTTACGTGCTGAAGAGAGCATATCATACTTTTCCAGGAAGATTGGGTTATGGCATGCGATGAAATCAGCTTTTTCTACAAGATAAGGCCTGCGAATCATCCGTTCTCCAAATCGCAGATGTGATGTGGTAACAGTACCGGCCTTTCTCGAATCATAAACAAAGTAGCCCTGTGCGTAATTATCGGTTGTCTCGCCGATGATTTTTATGGAATTTTTATTTGCACCTACCGTCCCGTCGGACCCGAGGCCATAAAACATTCCTGAAAGAAGGCCCTCGCTGGAAATCTCAAAAGAATCGTCAACATCCAGGCTGGTATTCGTAACATCGTCAATGATGCCTACTGTAAAACTTTTCTTGGGCTTTTCGGCATCGAGATTATCAAAGACAGCCTTTACCATAGCCGGCGTGAAGTCCTTCGAGCCCAGTCCATATCTTCCTCCGACAACCAGAGGATACTTTGTAAAGGCTGTTTGTCCTTCGCTCATCGCTTCGCCGATAGCAGTGCGAACATCGAGGTATAACGGCTCACCGAGCGAACCGGGTTCTTTTGTTCTGTCTAATACGGCGATTTTCTTAACGCTTTTGGGCAGGCAGTCAACAAAATGCTTTCTGCTAAACGGCCTATACAATCTCACCTTCACCACGCCGACTTTTTCGCCTTTGGAGGCCAGGAACTCAGCCGTGTCGTGTGCTGTGTCGGCTGCTGAACCCATAATAATAATGACTTTCTCCGCATCATCAGCACCGACGTAATCAAACAAATGGTAACTGCGCCCGACGAGTTTTGCAAATTTATCCATCGTATCCTGGACAATCTGCGGAGTAGCTAAGTAATATTTATTCACCGCCTCCCTGCCCTGAAAGTAAACATCCGGATTCTGCGCGGTGCCGCTCATCATAGGTTTGTCAGGGCACAGCGCCCTGGCTTTATTTTGAGCAACAAGTTCATCATCAATCATCGCACGCATATCGTCGAGAGATAGCTGCTCAACCTTCTGAAGTTCGTGGCTGGTCCTAAAACCGTCAAAGAAATGTAAGAAGGGCACTCGCGAGGCCAACGTCGCCTGCTGAGCGATAAGCGCGAAATCCATTACCTCCTGAACGTTGCACGAAGAAATCAAGCCAAAGCCGGTCTCGCGACAGGTCATCACGTCCGAATGGTCGCCGAATATTGAAAGTGCCTGACAGGCCAATGAGCGGGCTGATATGTGAAAGACCGTTGGCAGCAATTCGCCCGCGATCTTATACATACTTGGAATCATCAGCAAAAGACCCTGCGATGCTGTGAAGGTTGTCGTCAGGGCACCTGTGACGAGTGCACCGTGGACGGCTGCCGAGGCACCGCCTTCCGATTGCATCTCCGTAACCGAGGGAACCGTTCCCCAGATGTTTGGCTCACCTTTGGCTGTCCTTGCATCGGCGATTTCTCCCATAACTGAACTTGGAGTTATCGGATATATTGCGATTACTTCATTTGTGGCGTGGCCAACATATGCTGCTGCCGTATTGCCGTCGATTGTAACGATTTTGCGATTCATAATTTCTCCATTTTAACTAAGAAACCACAATTAACATAAATACCGTCATTTGCTCATATAGTAGACCTTCAAAGCCGCGTTTGTTGATACATCGTAACAGACTGTAATATAAGCACGGCGATTCCACCATGAGCTTGGAATTGCTATTTATACAACTTTTTCCGGTATTAGGCAATGGATTTTTTCCAGAATGGAGAACTGTGGTAAAAGCAGGCATAATATTTTATTGCTCTATGCCAAAGAATTCGAGCCATTGTTTGGTTTCGCTCTCGGTTAGGCCTGAACGTTTAGCTTCAGGCTCTTTTAACGGCTTTTTTCGCCTTAACTGCTTTTGGAGATTGTCCCAAAAAACTTCTGATTTTACGGCAGTTGCTTTTCTTGCCCGTGCTGCATCTCGCAGTCTCCGGTCACTGCTGACTATTGATAATCTCCTGGGTGCGGAGCTTGCTTTTATCTTGTTTTCGATGACTGTGTCGGCATCGGTTCCGAGCCCGGCAAAAAAGACCTCAAGATTTGCTATATTATCGAATCCGCTTTTGTCCCGTGGGCCGGTCCCGTCGAAAATGATTTCGCCTTTATCACCTATCGCTTTCAAATACCTGCTTATAATCCAGCATATTTGCAAATCAGTCATCGGTTCAGCTTGGTGACCAGGTGGTACAATTGAATAAAGCAGATTATGACCATCAATAATAATCATAGTTCGTAGTTCATAGTTCGTTGTTCGTAGTGCGTTGTCTATGAACTCATACTACGAACTCCAAACTATTGTGTTTTACGCTTCGAATCTAATTTCTCCGCCTACGATTGTTTTTTCGACCTTTCCGGTAACTTTCCAGCCGTGATATGGGCAGTTTCTGCTCTTTGAGCGGAATTTGTTCACGTCAATTTCATACTCGGCCTTCGGGTCGATGATAGTAATGTCGGCCTGCTTGCCCACGCCGAGTGTACCCTTATCAACGCCGATTATATTAGCCGGCATTTCGGTCATTAATCGAATAAGTGCGGGCCAATCCAGAATGCCCGGCTCGATCAATGCCTTTACAAAAAGAGCCAAAGCACATTCCAGGGAAGCTATACCAAATGGTGCAGCTAAGAATTCGAGCTCCTTCTCGCTTTGCAGATGCGGAGCGTGGTCTGTGACAAGGGCGTCAATCAGGCCTTCGGCAATCGCTGCCTTTAGAGCCTCGACGTCTTTGTCTGACCGCAAAGGTGGGTTGACCTTATAATTAGTGTCATATTCGGCGCAGCATTCCTCGGTCAGAAGCAAATGATGCGGCGTGACCTCGCAGGTAATCGGCAGGGCCTCTTTTTTAGCGGCCCTTATCAACTCAACCGAACCTGCAGTTGAAATATGCTGGGCGTGATAGCGAATCCGCCCGGGGCGGATTTTTTTGACGAGCTGAATATCGCGCCACAGCATTGCTTCTTCAGCCAGCGGGTCTATCCCCGGCAGTCCCAATATCGTCGAGTAGTAACCAGAGTTCATCACACCATTGCCGGCAAAAGCATTATCCTGACAATGCTGAGCTATAACCACATCGAACATAGCAGCATATTTCAAGGCCCGCAGCATCACAGCCGGGTCCTGCACCCCCCTGCCGTCGTCGGTAAAACCAACTGCACCGGCCTCAGCCATAAAGCCCATCTCTGCAAGCTCGACACCATCTAAATTTTTCGTCATTGCCCCCATTGTATATACGTGTGTTCTTCTTGCCTTCCTTGCCTTTCGATGAATGTATTCGACATCCGTTTCATTTTCTATGGGCGGATTAGTATTGGGCATGCAGACAACGGAAGTAAAGCCGGCTGCCACTGCTGCTGCTGAGCCACTTGCTATCGTTTCTTCTTCCTCGTCGCCCGGCTCGCGAAAGTGTACGTGGATATCAATCAGACCCGGCGTGACTAATTTGCCGGCAGCGTCGATAACTATCCGGGCTGGTTTTTCAACTTTGCCGACCGATGCAATCTTATCATCAGCGATAAGCACATCGCATTCTTTGTCAATGCCGTTTGCGGGGTCTATTACCCTGCCGTTTTTTATAAGAAGCTCTGAATTCATAGGTTAAAGCGAAATACCTAAACTCCTTGTGCTGCTGCCTGGTTCACAAGAAACAATACCGCCATTCTCACAGCCAGGCCATTGGTCACCTGCTCTAAGATAACACTGTTTCGGCCATCGGCGACCTCGCTTTCCATCTCCAGTCCTCTGTTAATCGGGCCGGGATGCATGACCATGATAT
>CAYVIT010000023.1:8778-33658 GCA_964451425.1 uncultured Pirellulales bacterium | reverse complement strand
TTGCCGTCGAATTCGCCGTAAAATATCCGCTCCCATGGACCGAAATCAAGCTTACCATCAGTAACGGCCACGACCACCTCTCTGCCCATAACGCTGCGCTTCAAATGAGCATCGGCGTTGTCTTCAAAACCATTATGTTGATACTGCGAATACGGCTTTTCAGGCGCTAATTTTTCCAGCCATACCTCAAAGTCGTGATGCAGGCCGGACTCGTCATCGTTAATAAACACACTGGCGGTAATGTGCATAGCATTGCAGAGCACAAAGCCTTCCATGATCCCGCTTTCAGACAGACATTCTTCAACCTGCGGTGTTATATTGATGAATTCCCGCCTTCCACTCGTATCAAACCACAGCTCTTTCCTGTAACTTTTCATATCCAGTCCTTAGTTCATAGTTCACTGTTCGTAGTAAATTTTTTGTACACCGATTCAATGGCATCGACCATTTTTTCAGGTGCGAAATTTTCTTTTACTAAATCTCGGCCTGCCCTGCCGAGCTCGTCTCTTAAATCTTTATCTTCTATCAATTCTGCGCAGGCATTTATTAGCTGCTCGATATTTTCAGGTTGAATCAGGCGCCCGGTGTTTTCATTTACCACTTCTTTTGCACCATCCACATCAAATGATATTGCCGGTTTGCCGCAAAGCATAGCCTGGGGCAAAGTGCGTGCAAGGCCTTCTCTCAGCGAGCAGTGAACGAGTATGTCCGATGATTGTATGGCAAGCGGAATCTGACCGGGCGGCAGAAGACCTGTGAATTTGACTTTTTCGGCCAGTCCCAAGCGGCGGACCTGTTCTTTGAATTGGTCGGCAAGGTTCCCGTCCCCGACAAACAGCCAGAACGCATTGTCAAAATGCTTCGAGAGCTGTTTGGCTGATTCAATAATGTACTTGTGTCCCTTGAGCATAAACAGCCGAGCAATTGTGATAAGTACAATTGCATCTTCGGGGATTCCGTATTTCAGACGAAAGGATTTTCTTTCTTCTTCTGGGATCGGCTTTAGAAAATCATCTTCCTCAATAGCCGAATAGGCCGTTACAAACTGCTCAGCGTCACCAATGCCAGCGGCGGTTGCTCGTGTTGTCATTGCATCGGCGACACTGATGAAAAAGTCCGTTCGCTTTGCCGCAGATTTTTCGACTGCGATATAAAATTTATTTAGCCAATTGCTCTGATAAGGGTGAAAGGCCAAGCCGTGAATTGTATGAACAACTGCCGGCACATTTTCCGACCATTTTCCTTTTAGGCTATGAGCGGCAAACCTCCCCAAAATACCCGCTTTGGCTGAATGGGTGTGAACAACATCAGGTTTTAATCGGCCGAGATGTCTTTTGATTTGAAAGTAGCTTATTGTGTCGTATAGAGGGCAGATTGCACGAATCAGTTTGGGAACAACAATTACATCATATTTTTCATTCTTCGTCTGATTGAACAGTTCGCCTTCGGGGCCTATGGCCGGGCCGGTGATAAGCGTGACGTTATGCCCCCGCTGCGCCAGCAGTTTGCAGGTAATTAAGGTATTTTCCTGGGCGCCGCCGAGTATCAACCTTGTTATTATGTGAACGATTTTCATTTCTTTAGAAGACAGAACTTAGAATCGAGAATCGAGAATTTCTACATTCTTAATTCTGCTTTAATATTCAATTCTCATCAGGCACAGGCCTTCCGGCGGAGCGGTTGGGCCTGCGGCGGTTCTGTTTTTTGCTTCGAGTATTTCTCTTATCTTTTCGGGTTTCCATCTGCCCCTGCCGATTTCGACGAGGGTGCCGACGATATTTCGCACCATATTGTACAGGAACCTGTCGGCCTCGATATCTATATGGACCCATTTGTCTTCTTCTGTTACCCGGCATTGCATTACTGTTCGGACGGAGGTTTGGCGTTTGTCGGCGGCAGCAGCGAAGGATTTAAAATCGTGCTTTCCGACGAGCATTTTTGCGGCTGCATCCATAGCGGCGGCATCCAGTTTGCCCGGCCGGTGCCAGCAGTTTCGGGTCTGGAGGACATTTCGTTTTCTGCCGGTGAAGATTTTGTAGCGGTAGAGTTTGCTCACAGCGGAACCTGAGGCGTCGAAAGTCGGCTCCGCCTCGGAAACTTCTGTGACGACGATATCCCGCGGCAGACGATGGTTGATTGCCTCGAGGAGATTCTCGGTGGGTATACGGGAATCGAGAACGAAGTTTGCGACCTGGCCAAGTGCACTGACGCCGGCATCGGTCCTGCTCGCACCGTTTACTTTGGTAAAAACACCGGTAAGATTACCGATTGCCTGTTGCAGCAGACCCTGGATGGTTCTTTTGCCGGGCTGGTCCTGCCAGCCGCTGTAGTTTATGCCGTCGTAGGAGACCGTAAGTTTTATATTGCGATTGCCCATTAAGGGGCGATTATAGTAACTTTTCTGCGATTTGGACAGCGTTAAGGGCAGCACCTTTTCGTAACTGGTCACCGGCGACCCAAATATTTATTCCGCGATTATCAGGTATGGATTCATCCTGACGGATTCTGCCAACAAAGACATCATCTTTATCGGTGGCATCAATCGGCATAGGGAAACGATTGTTTTCACGGTCATCAATCAGCGAAACGCCCGGCGCGGTGCTCAGCAAATCCCTGACCTGCTCGGGAGTAATCAGGTCCGTAAATTCAAGATTTATACTTTCGCAGTGTGCCCTTAACACGGGGACACGAATGCAGGTGCATGTAACTGCGATATCCGGACAGTCAAAAATCTTTCTCGTCTCTTTTATCATTTTAACCTCTTCGAGGTTATAACCGTCAACATCGAGGGCCGAGTTATGACTGAAGACGTTAAAGGCAATCTGGTAAGGGAAGGCCTCGCAGGTCGGTTCTTTACCGTCAAGGATTTCCCGAGCTTGTCTTTGCAGTTCGAGCATCGCTTTCATTCCTGCACCGCTAGCGGACTGATAAGTGCTGATGACCATCCGCTTAACGGGATTTGCCTTATGCAAAGGCCAGACCGGTACGATGGCAATAATCGTCGAGCAGTTTGGATTGGCGATAATGCCCTTATGTTCCCGGATTTTTTCTGGATTTATTTCCGGAACGACAAGCGGGACATCCGGGTCCATTCTAAAAGCCGAGGTGTTATCGACCACAACCGCACCGGCTTGGACTGCGGCGGGGGCAAACTCTCTACTCCTCGCCGCACCGGCACTGGACAACACAATATCAATACGGTCAAAGCTGTTTTTGGTCAATTCTTCGACTATATATTCCCTGCCTTTGAATTCGATTTTCTTACCTGCCGAACGGCTGCTTGCAAGCATTTTGAGAGAATCAAAGGGAAAATCACGCTGCTCCAGGATTTTCAGAAACTCCTGTCCAACCGCTCCGGTTACACCTGCGATTGCCAAATTACAACCCATATTTATATCTCCCAAACTACCTTTCAAACATATAAGACTAATTTTACAGTAAGTTGCAAGCTACAAACACATAAGTAAGGGCAGCCAACATTTCAGGACTGCCCAACACACTTTGAAAGTCAAAACCGGCAAATAGTATAATACCTACGCCGGGAAAACACAATAGAGTAAAAACCGAATCTCATAACCCACTATTTGAGAGCAAAAAACAGGCCAACAAGTTTCTTAGCTGTTGGCCTGTTTCGCTTTACCCAAAATAGTCATATCTCTTGAGCGTTATTCATCGCCCAGCTTCAACACAATAAATCTTGTGTAACGACCGTCATTAACTAACAGCAACACACTCCCATCTTTCTTGGCCTTTCGAATCGCCTCGTCAAATCCCTTGGTGTTTTTCACAGGTTCGCGGTTCACCTCCATAATCAGCATCCCAGCGGTGATACCCTTTTTGGCAGCCTGAGAATCAGCCTCAACACTTGTAACAAGGACTCCGCTCATCCCCTCAAAACCGAGTCTTTCCGCATATTCATCGGTTAGATTATTAACAGTAAATCCTAACTTCTGGCTCGTTTCCGGTTCTGTGCCGGCGGCTTGTCCCTGCGCTGGGCGTTTTTCCAGTTTCGCAGTGAGGGTTTTTCGTTTTCCGTCACGGAGTAAGACTATGGTTACTGTGGTGCCGGGTTTGAGCATTGCGACCCGGTTAAGGAACGCATTGCCATCCTCAACCGGCTTGCCATCCAGTTCGACAATGACATCATATCGCTTCAAGCCGGCTTTTTCAGCAGCCGAGTCCTTAATAACCTGTGCTATGGCCACGCCTTTTGTATCTTTATCCAGTCCGAAAGTGGGAGCAGTTTCAGGAGTTAATTCCTCATAGTAGATACCGAGGTACCCTCTTTCGACCTCACCTCCTTCCACGAGTCGCTGATAAACAAACTTTGCGATATTAATAGGGATAGCAAATCCAATCCCCATATATCCGCCGCTCTGAGAGATGATAAAGGTGTTAATTCCAACGACCTTCCCGTCAAGATTAAGCAGCGGTCCGCCGGAATTGCCGGGATTTATCGCAGCATCAGTCTGGATGTAATCTTCGAACTCAGCAAGACGGAAACCGCTTCTTCCTTTGGCACTTACGATACCAGCAGTTACAGTATGGCTGAGACTGAAGGGATTTCCGATAGCAACGACCCACTCACCAACTTCAAGTTTATCGGAGTCAGCCATTTCAAGATGGTTCAGGCCTTTTGTGTCGATTTTTATGACGGCTATATCAGTGTCCGGGTCCGTACCGATAACCTTTGCCTCAACCTCAGAACTTTCTTTTACTTTGACCAAGACTTTTTCAGCATCACCGACAAGATGGTTGTTTGTCAATATATAGCCGTCATCAGAAACGATAATGCCGGAGCCTTGTGCCATTTGCTGGTATTTGCGCTGCTGGGGTGCGCGCCGTCGAGGGGAGTACCAGCGGAAGAAACGGTCGAAGATGTCATCTCCAAACGGGTCGAATTGCTCACCAAAAGGCGATTCCCTGAACGTCGGCTGGTCGGACGTGATGGTCTTTTCGGCTTTGATACCAACCACGGCCGGCGAGGCCTCTTCGGCAATTTTGGCAAAGGCCTTGCTGACCTGACGCAGAGCATTTATACCGGCATCCTCCGCAAGGGCCGGCAGCGGCGCAATAACAAATAAAAAGACGAGAAAAAGTGAAATTAAATGATAGTGCGAGGAAATCTTTTCCTGTCTGACATTGATAATTCTCATTTTAACCTCCAAATTCCATAACTTTAGACCATCAAAACATACAATTCGACTACAATAAAAGGCTGTTTTAGTAAATTTTATACGATTTTATGGCCAATAAGTTCACGACGTCAACGGTTTTTGTGCCAGGGAAACCGAAAACCAGCAGCTAAAACCGAGATTATACTTTGTATGCAATATAGGAACCGAACTGAATATCCTTGACCGCAGGGTTTAAAAAAGCATATTAATACATCAATAATGGCTGGTTTGTAGGCATATAAGGATGAGGGGACTGTAACTATTTGTGCAATAATGTGTATATATTTATATAATGGACAGGTGGAAAATATACGCCTTGTCGATGCAATTTTTATATCAGGAAGGGACATAACGTGAAGAAATCTCACATAATTATCATCACGGTCATTGTAACGGTATTCGTTGTTTCTGTAGTTGGGATGATGGTCGCCAGGAAAATCAGTACTTCACGCAATGCGGCTGTGGTCCGTGTCGAACATGCTCAGAGGGGGGAATTGCTTGAGTTTGTCAGTGCTCCCGGCGAGATTGAGCCCAAGACGAAGGTGGAGATAAGCGCAAAACTTTCGGCACGAATTATAGATCTGCCATATGATGAAGGAGCGCGCGTAACACGCGGTGCTCCCGATGCGAATCCGCCGGCGCCTGCCTCGGTGCTGGTACGTCTGGATGCGAAGGATTTGGAAAGCCAATTGCTTTCGGCACAGGCGGCACGCTCGGCACAGGCGGCCCAAATCGAAGTGGAAAAAGCAAGAATCGCCGGTCAGGAAGCAAGTCTTGTCGGCCTTGAAGCTTCGTTGAAACAGGCCGAGCGGGACCTGGAACGCCAAAAAGGGCTGCTTGAAACCCAGGATATAAGCCAGGCCACTTTCGACCAGACCAAGCTTAAGCTTGACGACCTCAAAGCCCAATATAGCGCTGCAAAGCATACTCTACAGGCAGCGGAATTGAATTTGGTCGTGTTGCAGCACAATCTTGAGGCCGCAGATGCAAGGATTAGCCAGGCAGAAGAGGCCCTGAGCTATACGACCATTACATCCCCCATTGACGGTGTGGTAACGCGGCTTAATGCCGAAGTTGGGGAGGTCGTGATTTTTGGAACAATGAATAATCCCGGTACGGTGATTATGGAGGTGGCGGACCTGTCCAAGATGCTGGTTGTAGCACAGGTTGATGAAGCGGATGTCGGGAAAATGGAAGTCGGCCAAAAGGCAAGAGTCCATGTGGACGCCTTTGCCGACCATGAATTTACCGGCGTGGTCGATTCGATTGCCCTGGCACATACTATGTCACGTACCCTGACGAAATATTACAGGACTGAAATACTGCTTGATACTGCCGACCGGAAGCTTTACTCAGGCTTAACGGCGAATGTGGATATTGAGACACGTAAACACACCGATGTGCTCAAGGTACCCACTCAGGCGGTGCTTGGCCGAGAGGTTGACAGTCTGCCTTTGGAGACTCGCGAAAATTCTCCCTATGTCGATACCGCCAAAACCTATGCAACAGTAGTATACCGCTATGTTGACGGCAAGGCTGTGGTAACACCCGTCAAAATCGGACAAAGCGACCTGACACATACCATAATACTGTCGGGGATTAACGAAGAAGACAAGATAGTCGTTGGGCCGTATAAGCAGCTCGAGAATATTAAACACGACCAGAAAATACGAGACGAACGAGAGGTAGAGTCAAAAAAGAAAAAGAAGAATGCGGCCGGGGCTGATGCGAACGAATAAAGAAATGACGGAAAAGGTTGAAAAGCTGATAATCCGACTTCTGGAGGTCACACGGATTTACAAAGTTGGTGTTGAACGCATCCACGCGCTTGACGGAATTGACCTTGAGCTGAGCGAAAACGAGTACGTCGCTGTGATGGGGGCCTCCGGCTCAGGCAAGAGTACGCTGATGAATGTGCTGGGCTGCCTGGACCGGGCAACGTCAGGGCATTATGAGCTGGATGGACAGGACACCACGAAAATGAGTGATGCAGCGCTGGCTCGCGTTCGAAATGAGCGAATCGGCTTTGTCTTCCAGTCATTTGAATTACTTGGGCAGTTAAGTGCGCTCAAGAATGTCGAGATTCCACTGATTTATTCGCGAAACGCATGGTGGTCTCGGCGCAAACTTGCCGGGAACGTCCTTGAGCGAGTTGGGCTGGGAGACCGGATAAAGCATAAACCGAACCAGCTTTCGGGAGGTGAGAAGCAACGCGTGGCTATCGCCCGCGCTCTTGTCTGTAATCCCAGTATCCTGCTGGCCGACGAACCGACCGGTAATCTCGACAGCAAAACAAGCGAAGGCATCCTCAAACTTTTTGACCAGCTTCATCAAGAGGGACAGACGATTATTATAGTAACACATGAAGAACACGTGGCACATCACGCCAAACGAATAATTCACATGAGAGATGGGCGGATTTACAGCGACCTGCCAAGAGACCAGGACCCGGCTTATAAGAAAACGATACAAAATGATGACCGGGAGGAGCTGAAATGAGGGCTGTGATAGGAGTGACTGTTGCTTTTTTTCAACTTTTTTACCAGAGCGTGTACCTTGCGCTGGGACAAATCTGGACGAACAAGACCAGGTCGATACTTACAACTATTGGCATCGTTATCGGGGTCGCTTCGGTAACCGCAGTTATTGCGGCTCTTACGGGGTTAAAGGCCAAAGTGCTGACCCAGGTGGAAACCTTTGGCACTAAGACAGTATTTATTTTCCCCAGACGGCCTGACAAAGGACCAATGCGTCATGCATCGTGGTGGACTATCCGGTTTTTACCCGAACACTTTGACGACATGCTTCAGCATTGTCCCTCGGTGGAACGTTTTAGCCGGATAGGCGGAGTCGGACGATACACAGCCCAGTACGGTGAAAAATCAGTTGATAATGTGGAGGTCACGGGTATCGAGCCTGCTTATCACGAGATCCAAAAGCGGCCTGTTGTCCTTGGCCGGACAATTTCCGTTATTGATAATATGCAGGTACGTCCGGTGTGCCTGATTGACCCGAAGCTGCGTGATGAGCTTCGTCTTGACCGTGATTGCATCGGCCAATCAATTCGGATAGGACATCATGCCTTCGGCATCGTCGGTGTTATCGAGGGACAGCCCGAATTACAGTTTGGGGAGAGCGGCCAGGAGCACTACGAGGTGTTCATTCCCTTTAGGACGACCTTCAAAATGGGAAACCCGTGGATCGCGGCCTTTGCTGCAAGCAAGACGACGGAAGTTACGGAAGAGGCCCAAGCCGAGATAAGCTTTTTCCTTCGGCGCACCCGTCATATCCGGCCGGGTGAACCTGACACATTTCGAGTCGAGTCGGTAAAAAGATTTATGGAGACATTCAGTAAAATAGCGCTAATGGTCACATTAGTAGCGGGCGGTGTCGTGGGTATTTCTCTGCTGGTCGGAGGCGTCGGGATTATGAATATTATGCTGGTCTCGGTATCTGAACGAACTCGGGAAATCGGGCTTCGCAAGGCCGTCGGGGCCAAAAAATCTGCAATTATGACTCAGTTCCTGATTGAAGCGGTGGTATTGTGTTTTATCGGAGGCCTTGTGGGCGTTGGAATCGGCCAGTGCCTGACGTTGGCTATATCAAGTATAAATCCAGTTCTGGACATGACCTATATCCCGGCCTGGGCGATACTTCTTTCATTTGGTTTTGCAGGAACAGTCGGTATCTTTTTTGGAATGTTCCCGGCGATTAAGGCCGCCAGACTTGACCCTATTGAGGCCCTTAGACATGAATAAACAATTTTCTTTAAAGCGATATTGGTTTGTGGTTTTTGTAGGTTTAGCACTATTTCTATTAACAGGCTGTGAACAGATGCCTGCTGGTGAAAAGTATTATGAAATCAAGATTCCACCTGAAAAATTACGGGATATTGAAACGCTCGAACTGGTCAAGGCAGAACAAAGCGAACGCCCGGATGTAAATGAAGTAAAAGTGCCGCCAAAGGAACTTGAACTCACACTCGAACAATGTCGTGCCCTGGCGATGGAAAATAACCTTGACCTTAAGGTGCAGCTCATCAGTCCTGCTATTGCCGCTCAACGGGTCAGTGAAGAAGAGGCACGGTTTGAAGCGGCATTCTTTTCCAATATAAACTATTCTAAAACCGACATGCCCGGAGTTTCGTTTCTTGATGAAATTACTGGCTCACAGCGAGACTATGCCTCCACAGATCTTGGTGTTCAGGTACCTTTGCGAACCGGTGGAACAGTGACGTTCGATTTAGCCGACAGGCGTACCAAGACAAATGCTGAACAAATAACTTTTAATCCTTACTTTAGTTCAAGCCTTTCGGCTTCGATTAGTCAACCGCTGCTGCGAAATGCCGGCAGCAGGACTAATACTTACGCTATTCGCATCGCCGAGTATGAACGCCAGCTTACCGACACAAGAACTAAACTTGAAGTGATACGAATTATCGCTGCTTTAGACCGTGTGTACTGGCGACTTTATGCAGCCAGGAAAGAATTTTACGTGCGAAAAAAACAGTATGAGCTGGCTGAAGCCCAACTTGGCCAGGCTCGGCGTTTCGTCGACTCCGGCCAGAGAGCGCAAATAGAGGTTATTCGTGCTGAGGCCGGTGTGGCACAGCAGCTCGAGGCAATTATCATAGCTGAGAATAGTCTGCGCGACAGAGAGCGCGAGCTTAAGCGAATACTCAACAAGGCAGGGCTGGAAATGCAAACGCCGACAGTATTGATACCCGCGACTAAGCCCGACCCAATTCGTTATGAACTGGCAAAACAGCAGTTGACAAGCACTGCTATCGAAAATCGTATGGAAATGCTCGAGCTGGAGCTGCAAATCGCTGAAGACATCAGCACAATTGATTATATGCGCAACCAGACGCTTCCTCTGGTTACACTGGATTACACGTATAATATCAGCGGCCTGGGGGAAACGAGGGACGATTCGTTTGATTTACTTTTCGATAAGAGGTTCGAGGACCATCGATTAGGCCTGCAGCTACTGATACCGTTGGGAAATGAGGCGGCCAAGAGTCGTTTGCATCAGGCGTTTTATCAGCGCAGGCAGCGACTGGCCACACGCGCCAGTCGCAGGGCACTAATAGAAATTGAGGTACTCAATGCCATCGACCAGCTCGAAGCGAACTGGCAGCGGATTCTGGCGAGCAGGCAAAATGCGATTCTGGCAGGGCGCCTGTTCGAAGCAGAGAAGAGACAGTTTGAACTCGGCCTGCGGACATCGACGGACGTACTTGATGCGCAAACCAAGTTTGCCGATGCCCAGAGCTCCGAAATCCTGGCACTGGCGGAGCATCAAATAGCACTTGTCGATTTGGGCTATGCGACCGGCACTCTGCTTGGGGCCGCGAAGGTGCAATGGGAACCGATAGTGCCGGAAACAGGCAGCAAATAACAGTACCAAAGCTGTACTATTTTAGTGTATATTCCCGCATAAAACGGCAAGGCCTATCAGAGGACAAAAGTAATATGGATGATAAGGCCACAACATGGCATGATTTTAGCTGGGATTACAGGGCAGCTCGTGTATTACAGATTGCAAACGAGACAGGCATATTTACCACGCTTTCCGATAAGGAAATGTCCTTAGGAGAGCTGTGCCAAAAATGCCATACCAAACCCGACCTAACCGAGCGACTATTAATCGCCTGTACGGCGATGGGGCTACTGGAAAAGCACGGCTATCAATACAAAAATACCGAGCTTTCGAAAACCTATCTTGTCAGAGGACAAAAACTTTATCAGGGGGATATTATCGCTCACTCAGCCGCCACGTGGAATTTCTGGAACAATCTGAAGGACGAGATTCGCATAGAAACTGCCCCGAAGGATGATGTAAAGAACGAGCAGAGAAACTTCATTATGGGTATGCACAATATCGCGGTTGCCGGGCGAGCCGGGATATTCACAGACGACATTGACCTGTCGGGACGAAAAAAACTTTTGGATGTAGGCGGTGGGCCGGGAACGTATTCAATCGCCGCCTGCAGCCGTTTCCCGAAGCTGAAAGCCGTAGTTTTTGACCTTCCTGAAACGATAGCGATTGCGAACGAAGTCATTGCCGCCGAAGGGATGCAGGATAGAGTGACCACACTGGCGGGCAGCTGGGAAGCAGACACATTCGGTGAAGGTAACGATGTGGTGCTGCTTTCCAATATTTTACACGGGCCCGGCAGCAAAGCAGAGATGAAACTCAGGAAAGCAAACGATTCTATGGAGTCCGGCGGGCTGCTGCTGGTACAGGATTTTTTACTAAATGATGAGAAGACAGGCCCGCTGATTCCTGCGCTTTTCAATGTGATGGTCGGTACATATTCTCGCTGTGAATTGCTCTCACTGATAAAAGCTGCCGGATTCGTCCACGACAAGGTTATCGTTAGTTCTGAGGATATCGGATTCACCTGGATTACAGCGGAAAAGCCATAATCGTAAATCCCGGCCTTTGCAGTCATTTCCAATCCTCAAAGCCCTTTCAACTTGGCCAAAGCGAGCAGGATTTTTAATATGATAATGCTCTGTAGAAAACACACGGTGCGGTCATTTCTACAAAGCAAATTCAAAGGTCAATAATCTTATCCGATTTCCTCGTCGAGCCAGCCGAGAAGCTCTTTCAGGTCATCGAGAGTGATATCGCCCATGTGAGCAATGCGGAAAGTCTCCTCTTTGAGCTTACCGTAGCCGTTTCCGAAAATGGTATTGTGCTTTTGCTGTACCGAATTTATCGTCTCCGCGACGTTGATGCCACGGGTATTTTTAATAGTTGTCAGAGTATCTGAGGCAAACTTTTCCTCGCAGAAAAGTGCAAATTTTTCCTTTGCCCAGCCCCTTACAAAATCACCCATTTGTTTATGCCGGCCCCAGACATTTTCCATGCCCTCTTTGAGCAATTTTTTACACTGGTAGTTTAGTGCCATAATATGAGGAATATTCGGTGTAGTAGGGGTCTGGTTTTTTTCTGCCGATTTTGCAAAGAGCTGAAAATCAAAATAATAGCCCCGGCCGGGGACACTCTTGCTTTTTTCAAGCGCCCGGCTGCTTACAGCAGCTACAGCCAGTCCGGGCGGGATTGCAAATGCCTTCTGCACTGAGGCAAGCGCCACATCCCAGCCAAGCTGGTCGAAATGCAGGGGCAGTCCGACCATCGCACTGACCGCATCTACGAAAACCAGAACATCAGGATATTTTCCCTTCATCATCTCACTCACTTCATAGAGCGGATTGGTCAGGCCGGTGCTTGTCTCGTTATATACAAGAGTGACAGCGGCGTATTTGCCGGCAGCAAGTTTTTCATCTATCATTTCAGGCAGAATGGGTTTACCCCAATCGACCTTCAGCTCATCAACGTTTCTACCACAGTTTTTAGCTACGGTCGCCCATTTGTCACTGAAGGCACCACAGCATGTGCACAGGACGGTCTCGTCGAAGCCAACACAATTTCGAATAGCCGCCTCCCAAATCCCGGAAGCCGAGGACGTGGACAAAAAGATGTTCTGTTCGGTGAACAGCATCTTTTTTAGCATATCAACCGTCTCGCCGTGAAGCTGCGCATACTCCTTGCCGCGATGTCCCAGCGTCGGCCGTGCCAACTGCTGCAGGACATCTTCATTGACCTTTACCGGGCCGGGGATAAATAACCTTGGCGGGTTCTTCCAGTCTACCATATAACCTCCTACTAAAAACTACAATTTGTTAATCGTCAAACCCGTATGCACTTTTGGATAAAAGTACGTCGACTTTTGCGGCATCTTTTCGCCGGCGTCAGTAACCATCTTTAGCTGTTGCATTTTAGGCGGTTTGACAAAAAAGGCTACCTGCTTCCGACCGGTATCGACTGCGGCTATTGATTCATCAACCGCGCTTCCGGTATCTTTGACGTATTCTATATTGCCGCCCCCTGCCAGCTCTTTCTCGCCGATTCCCAATAGTTTTTCGAGAACCAGTTTATGTAAAACAGAAATATTAAGCGACTTCCAGGCACTGCTCATACCCGAAGCAGCCAAATCCATCGCCTGCTTATCTTTCAAAACAGCTGCGTAGAAAGCATCATTCCCGCCATAAATTCCGAAAGCATTTCTATCCTCATCATACACCGTTTCCATCATTGCAGACATCTTCTGTCCGGCCTCTACCTTGGCCGCCGGTGTTTGAAAGCGGAATTCAGTAATGTCGAAGTTCTCTTTGAGGGCCTCTATGAGTTTTCCCAACTGGAAATTATCGAGGTTACCGACAAGACGGTGGGTGGCTAAAATCGTCAGCCCTTCGCTGTACATATTCACAAAAGCGGTCATCTGATAGCCCGCTGCCGGATTTTTAGTTTCCTTGTAGTAATTCAAAGCCGTCTCATAGCGATGATGGCCGTCTGCTATGATACAATCCTTATCGACCATCATTTCGGAAATTGTCTTGATGCTGTCCTTCGCAGTTATAGCAAAGAGACGGTGACGTACATCCTGTTCATCAGTGAAATCAATGAGAGGTTCTTTCGCAGCAGCACGTTTAACGATTTCGTCTGCGATGTTCTGCTGGTCTTCGTAAAGCATAAAGACCAGCCCGAACTTGGCCACAGTTGCTCTTTTGAGATTGAGCCGGTCAATCTTCGGCTCGTCAAGGGTTCGTTCATGAGGCCTGACAGTCTTGCCGAATTCTTCAAGCCTTGCCAAGGCAATGAAGCTGCTGCGCCGAAAAGGGATGCCCGCCACCTCAAAATCCTGAACATAAGCATAGATGGCTTCTGCTGAATCCTGTTTTAGGACGCCTTTCTCTATCCAGGTTTTGAGATAGTCGGCGGCCCTTGTGTATTGATTATTGTCTGCATTATCAAAAGAGGTGCTTTTCCCTTTGATTATGCGAACAATATTATACTCGTTTTTATCATAAAGCTGCTCCTGCTGCTCAAGACTGATAACATCATACGGAGGAGAAATACAGCTACCCACGTCGCCAACAACTCCTGCATCAAACCTAAACGCTTTGAACGGCTTAACTTCCATTATCACTGCCTTCTAAGCCTTTCTTTATTCTAATATCATACTTCAGACGCTCTTATAGCAATTCTCAAATTTAAGAGCCTTGTAAAATACTAAAGAAGGAGAAGATTGTCAAATACGAAGATGGCTTGTTTTTTTCAAATGATACGGGACAACAAATATCCGGCAGTTATGACGTTTTCTTTTTCGCCAGGTAATCGTTTATGGCAGTTGCGGCTATTCTACCCTGGCCCATTGCGAGGATTACCGTGGCGGCGCCAAGGACGATGTCTCCGCCGGCATAAACTCCTTCCAACGAGGTTTTACAGTTTTCATCAACGACTATATTGCCCCATTTGTTGAACTCCAGACCGGGAGTGGTCTGGCGAATCAACGGATTCGCAGTGTTCCCTATTGCAATAATCAAAGTGTCCACATCAATTTGGAACTCCGAGCCTTCAATGGGAAGAGGCCTTCGTCGGCCGGATTCGTCCGGCTCGCCGAGCCGATACTTGAGACATTCAATGGCAGTTACGCAGCTATTTTCATCACCGATGACTCGTTTTGGACTTTGCAGTATATGAAATTCGATGCCTTCCTCTTTTGCGTGGTGGACTTCTTCGACTCGAGCGGGCATTTCCTTTTCGGTCCTCCGATAGACCAAGTAGACCTTTTCTGCTCCGAGTCTTACAGCCGTTCTGGCTGAGTCCATAGCAACATTTCCGCCACCAACAACGGCGACCTTTTTCGAGCGAGCGATGGGAGTGTCAGCCCCTTTGCCGAAGTCGTATGCCTTCATGAGATTGGCGCGGGTTAGGTATTCGTTGGCACTATATACACCGACAAGAGATTCGCCCTCGATACCCATAAATCTCGGCAGGCCGGCTCCGACGCCAATATAGACTGCATCAAAGCCGTCTTCTTTCATCAACTTCTCGATAGTCCTCGTTCTGCCGACAACAAAGTTGCAGACTATTTTGACACCCATTTTGGTCAAGGTATCGATTTCCTCCTGCACGATGGCTTTAGGCAATCTGAATTCCGGGATTCCATAGACCAATACGCCGCCGGTTTTATGAAAGGCCTCGAACATAGTAACATCATGGCCGGCTCTTCGGGTATCAGCAGCAGCAACAATTCCGCCGGGGCCTGAGCCGATTACAGCGACTTTCATTCCTGTCTCGGCTGCGACGGCCGGAATGATCTCTTCCTGGTCAAGGTCGGCGACGAACCGCTCCAATCGCCCGATAGAAACGGCCTTAGTGGGGTCTTTGAATTTAAGGCCGACGGTGCATGTTTGCTGGCACTGGACCTCCTGCGGACAGACCCGGCCGCAGACGGCCGGCAGGAGTGAGTTTTCTTTGATGATAGCAAGTGCTTTTTTGAAATCGCCATCGGAAATAGCCGCTACAAAATCCTGTATTCTTATCTTGACTGGACAGCCCTTAATACAGGGGGCGTTCTTGCACTGAAGACAACGCATTGCTTCAAGTCGAGCATGGGTTTCGGTATAGCCGGTCGCCACTTCGTTGACATTGGCTCTTCTCTCAACGGGGTCCTGCTCAGGCATATCCTGTGCAGGTATTTCGTATCTTTCGGCGGGTTTAATCTTACCGGTTTTCTGCTTGTTGAGAAGCTGCTGCAGAAGTTCCTGTCTTTCTTTGTCCGTCACTGTAACAAGTCCCTATGGATTGATTATTGATATTCGGAAAAAACGTTAAAAACAGTCCCTCTTCAATATTCTATTTGTCCAGGCCTATTTTGCATTTGTGTTTTTTATACCGTTCGTAGGCCTGTTGTTCCTGGTCTTTATAGGCGTTTAACCTTTTCATCATCAAATCGAAGTCGACTTTATGGCCGTCAAATTCCGGGCCGTCAACGCAGACGAACTTGGGTTTGCCGTCGTATTCGACCCGGCAGCCGCCACACATACCGGTGGCGTCAACCATAATCGTGTTGAGCGAGACCTGTGTGGGGATGTCAAACTGCCTTGTCACCTCGCAGCAGAACTTCATCATTATGGCCGGGCCGATTACAACAACCAGGTCCGGTTTCCTGTCTCGCCGGCAAACTTCTTTCAGAGGCTCAGTCACCAAAGCTTTTCGTCCATAAGAGCCGTCATCGGTTGTTAAAATCAGTTCGTCAGAAATTTTGGCAAAGTCGTCTTCAAGGATAAGCAATTCTTTGTTTCTTGCTCCAAGGATACTGACGATTGTGTTACCCGCCTCTTTCAGGGCTTTTGCGATAGGCAGCAAAGGGGCATTGCCGATGCCGCCGCCGACACAGACAACAGTACCAAAATTTTCAATATGGGTAGGCTTACCTAACGGGCCGGTGACGTTAGCAATTTCATCACCCTGCTGCATATCAGCCAACTCGGCGGTAGTCTTGCCGACCCGCTGCCAGATTAGACGGATAGTGCCCTTTTCCGGGTCGACACCGGCGATTGTCAGTGGAATCCGCTCACTGTATTCATTATTTATACTAATAATAACAAATTGGCCCGGCTTTCTTTCATTCGCTACAAGTGGGGCCTCAATCTCGGCGGTGAAAACATCTTCTGAGAGCTGTCTTTTAGACACGATTTTGTGCGACACTTCTTACTTCCTTTATATGAAAATCTCGAAAAAACCATTACTTTGTCCTTCCTAATCTCTCTGCCAATTAGGAGCAGACATTCTATTGATGAAGACCGGACCTGCCCGAGGCTAATCGACTACCTGCTGTTCACGGTCTTTGGTCAGCTCTACTTTTTCATCTTTCGGTTTTAGAGGTGAAACCGTAGACTTGCTTTTAGTCGAAACTTCGACAATTGGAATGGACGGCTTTTCCTGCCGTTTGGTTTCAGGCGATTTGGCCTCCGGCTCAGCAAGAGCAAGGATGGCTTTTCGCACAACCTCTTCGGCGGGCTCATCAGTCAACGAACGTAAGTATATAGAAGACGAATGGGGACTTTGTTTGGCCCAAACCAATTTTTCTCGAACCAATTCTAAAAGCGCCAGGAATAATCCAACCATCACGACACGGGTGGGCTTAGACTCAAATATGCTCTCGAAACTTGTCGGGCCCTCCGTCTGCAGGCGGTGTAAAAGCTCTATCTGATACAAATCAATAGGCGTATCGTCCTTGATGTGCCTTATTGCACGGTCCGCACCTGTAGCCTCTATAAGCGAAGCAAAGGCTCCCAGCAGGTCCCAAACACTTACATAATCAAGGTCTATCGGCGGCTCAGCGTCAGGATTAAGGCCCTCGATAATACTGTCGGGACGCGGGAAACGTTCCTTATGTCTATCGGCGGCGTCGTTTAGCAGATTAGCAGCGTCTTTGAACTTTTTGTACTCAAGAAGCTGACGGATAAGCTCTGTACGGGGGTCAGAAAAATCAGCATCCTGTAACTGCTCAGGTTCCGCTTTCGGCAGGAGCATTGCCGATTTTATCTGCATCAACGTCGCGGCCATGACTAAAAAATCGCCGGCCAAATCAATATCAAGGCTCTTGAGCATTTCAACGTAGCGGATGTACTGGTCGGTGATTCTGGCAATGGGGATATCGTAAATATCAACCTCTTCCCTGCGTACCAAATACAAAAGTAAATCCAAAGGCCCTGCAAATATGTCAAGATCTACGCGATAATCAGCCAATTTATGCCCTCGGTATTATTGCTTCTGTTTTTCTTGAGATTCCAGGATTTGCCGCGCTCGCTGTGCGTGTTTCTCCAAAACCTGCAACTCCGGTCCTTCTACGCCAGATATCGGATATAAATTTGAAGTATTCTCGCCGGTGACTACTGCCTCAATTTTATAATCAGCGAGTAATTGTTTGGCCATCTCGGCTTCAATATAATCTGTGAACTCTGCAATTGTAACAAGTTTATCGGCCATTATTAAGCTCCCAATCCTACGGCCTTTCGGGCCTGGGCGAGTGTTTTGGCGGCTACGGTTTTTGCCCGCTCAGCACCATCGGCCAAGACTTTTTTGACGTAATCGATATTTCCTTCAAGCTCGGTCCTCTTTTGTCGGTACGGCTTGAAATAATCTATCAACAGCTCCGCGAGGCGTTCTTTGGCCTCACTATAACCCATACCGCCATCACGGTATCTTTTCTCCCACTCGGCCAATTCGTCCGCTGAGGCGACCAGTTTCAAAAGTGAAAAAACGTTGCATTTGTCAGGGTCTTTGGGCTTATCAACCGGTGTCGAGTCGGTAACGATACGCATAACTTTTTTACTGAGGCTTTTTTCAGGCTCAAATATCTCGATTGTATTTCCATAGCTTTTGCTCATCTTTTGGCCGTCGGTACCGGGTACGACAGCTACGGATTCGATGATGTGTTCGGATGGGACAGTGAAGATTTCGCCATAGGCGTTATTAAAACGGATGGCGATGTCACGGGTGACCTCGATATGCTGCTTCTGGTCGGCGCCGACAGGAACTAAATCGGATTTGTAAATCAAGATGTCAGCAGCCTGAAGGACTGGATATGCAAACAGGCCGTGATTGGGACTGATGCCCTGAGCAACTTTTTCCTTGTAGCTTGTGCACCGCTGCAAAAGCCCCATTGGGGTGATGCAGGAAAGCAGCCAGGTCAATTCGGTAACCTCAGGCACATCAGATTGCCGCCAGAAAACGGTTTTTTCCGTATCAAGGCCCAGGGCCAGATAATCCATTGTGACATCAAGCGCGCGTTTTGTAACTTCCGCTGGTGACGGATTGCTGGTAAGAGCGTGGTAATCAGCAATAAAATAAAAACAATCGTGCTCGGCCTGTAGTTGGATGTGCTGGCGCATCGCCCCAAAGTAATTGCCTATGTGCAGGCTGCCGGACGGTTGTATGCCTGAAAGAACTCTCAAATTAGCCTCCTGATATTTCAAAACGAAAACATTATACAAACTCCGCCTTAAAATAACAGTATTTGAGGCAAATGTCAAAGTTTTTACGCTCGGATTAGCCCGTTGCACAGGGCATACGTCCTTTTTGCATCTTTCGGCACGCCAATGTAAAATGGCCGTTATTGATTGTGCATACTTAGGGACCAAACCAGGCGCGATGAGGAAACTCCGGGCTAAACAAAGTAAAACAGCCCGAAAACACCGACACTGCGACCCTTGCACGAAGCAGATGTGCCGAGAGTCACCGGCCTATCAAAACACCTTGGCTCCAATCCCAAACACTCCCCGCCGCGCTTGGGATGATTCTTAATGTGTAATAAAGCGCAAATAGCACCAGCACTCATGAAGAGCCGGTCTCAACAATTAAGCCCTGCCGATCGACTTCAGGTACCTTTTGGTCTTGCGAAGTCCCATTCTGGAGGCTTTCTTTTTAACGGCATCTGTCTTGCGCCCGAGCCTTTTAGCTATCTTGGAGGTGGGATTGGTCGGGAAAAGTTTCTTCAGCAGGTTGACATCGGCTTTTGACCAGAGGCCCTTCGGGGCTTTCTTCTTCTTTGCCTTTTTCTTTGTAACTTTTTTCTTTTTAGCCATTTTATGCTCCCTTTCGCTAAATGACATTCAGCATAATTCGTCCCTAACATCTGTGCACTTCAACTATCTCAAATACAATTTATGTCTGATATGTCATAGTGTCAAGGATTTTTCGCAATTTTGAAACAGAAAAAAATAATATTCCGTCCCCCAATACTGGTTGTTCCAAAATTGGAGTTTTTCCCCCGGACTTTACATTGGCGAGCTTTCGGGTATACTTAATCGTCGCTGTGGCAGAGATTAGAAAAAACTCGGTTGGCATCGTTCAGACTCAAACGATACGAGTAGTTGAGAAGGAACAGCCTCTGGAGCTGGAGTGCGGCAAGAGATTAGCTCCGATTGATGTTGTATATGAGACCTACGGAGAACTTAACGAGGCTGGCGACAATATCGTATTGATTTGCCATGCCCTTAGCGGTGATGCCCATGTCGCCGGTTACCACAGTCCTGACGACAGAAAACCAGGCTGGTGGGATGTCATGGTCGGGCCGGGGAAAGGTATCGACACAAATAGGTATTTTGTTATTTGCTCAAATTTTTTAGGCGGCTGCAGCGGTACGACCGGGCCAGGTTCAATTAATCCGGAAACAGCAAGGCCGTACGGTCTCGACTTTCCGATTATAACTATCGGTGATATGGTCAGAGTACAAAAGCTGCTGCTGGATAAACTTGGGATAAAAAAACTTCTGGCGGTTATTGGAGGCTCAATCGGAGGAATGCAGGTTTTGCAGTGGGCAATTGAGTATCCCAACTTCGTCAAGGCTGCTATTCCCATTGCCACGACTACCCATCTCGGTGCCCAATCGATTGCCTTCGACGCAGTTGGCAGAAACGCCATTCTGGCCGATGCGGACTTCGCCGACGGACAATACCACGGACAACAGGGTCCCGATAGAGGCCTGGCAATTGCAAGAATGATAGGCCATATTACATACCTCTCCGAGCAAAGAATGCGCGAGAAGTTCGGGCGAGAATTGCGAAGCGCAGAAGATTACAGTTACGGCTTTAATTCCGAATTCGCCGTCGAGACGTACCTGGCCCATAAAGGGCAAACATTCGTGGAAAGATTTGACGCCAATAGTTACCTTTACATAACGAAGGCCGCCGACTACTTTGATTTACAGAAGGACTACGGCTCGCTGACAAAGGCCTTTGCCAATGTCAAATCGAGATTTTTCGTAGTCAGTTTTGCAAGCGACTGGCTATTCGCGCCCGAGCAATCCAGGGCGATAGTGGATGCCCTTGCTGCCAATCGCAAAGATGTAAGCTATTGTGATATCAATTCATCCTACGGCCACGATGCGTTTTTGCTGGAGCCGGAGGTCCTCGGGACCTTTCTCTGCTGTTTTCTGAAGGCGACTTTCGACCCCGGCGGGGGACAACAGCCGTGTTCCTGCTATGCACGTAGTATGCGGGCGCTCAGCCAGGTCGAACAGGCCCACTGGGCGCGCGTGGATTATGAACTGATTGAATCTCTCATCGAGCCGGACAGCACAGTGCTCGATGTCGGATGCGGAGACGGACGGCTCCTCGCCAATTTAATACGCGACAAAAACATCAAAGGCAAGGGCGTTGAACTTGACCAGGAGCTTGTCCTGGATTGTATCTGCCGGGGCCTGCCGGTCATCCAGCAGGATGTTGAGCAGGGATTGGGCTACTACGCTGACAAGAGCTTCGACTACGTCATACTCTCGCAGACGGTGCAGACGCTCAAGGCCCCGCAGAAGGTCTTTGAGGAGCTGCTGCGAGTGGGCAAGAAGGTCATCGTCAGCTTTCCCAACTTCGCTCACTGGCGGTGCAGGGCGCAGTTGCTCTTCCGCGGCATAGCTCCGGTCACCAGGCCGTTGCCATTCGGCTGGCACGACTCGCCGAACATACATTTTTTATCGCTGAAAGATTTCGATGAGTTCTGCAGACATCTGGGAGTCAAAGTCGAAAAGAAGATTCCTCTCAGTAAGAGGCATCTGCACCCGGTGAGCTTTGTGCCAAACCTCTTTGCCGAGCAGGTAGTATATGTAACAAGCAGAGACACATAAGTAAAAGCAAAGCTATTTAAAGGAAAAAAACAATGAAGCAGGTTGAACGCATAGGAGTATCGCTGGAAAAGAAACTGCTTTCGAAGTTTGACAAGCTCATTACCAAACAAGGTTATCAGAGCCGGTCCGAAGCGCTCCGCGACCTGATTCGTCAGCAGTTGAGCAGCGAGCGTCTGAGTAACCCCCAGGCCAGGGCTGTCGCTGCGGTTTTCCTGGTCTATGACCACCACGCCACAATGGTCCAGCAGAGGCTGATAGACCTGCAGCATTCGCATCTGCTCCAGGCAATCTCGTCTCTGCACATACACCTCGATGAGCATGATTGTCTGGAGGTTATAATCCTGCGGGGCCGTATCGGCCAGATCAACAATGTAGCCGAAAACATAGTCAGCACAAAGGGCGTCAAGTTGGGACGCATCAACATCGTCACAACCGAGTACGAATCCGCTTCCTGATTTGCAGGACTCATTCTCCCCGGCCAAGTTGGCCAGGCAGCAATTCGAGCTTGACATCCGAAAAGCCGATGGTTTTAATATATCTGGTAGCGGGCGATTAGCTCAGTTGGTTAGAGCGCACGGATCACACCCGTGAGGTCACTGGTTCGAATCCAGTATCGCCCATTTGTATAAGTCAAGCTGAATAATATACTTGGAATACTCATTGATTCGATATAAAGATTTGGAGGTTAATATTAACAATGGCCAAAACAATGAATTCACTCAAGACAATTGACAATATAAAGAGCAACGAACACTGCCTGGATCGTCGCGATATGCTTCGGGCAGCCGGTGCCGCGGTATTGGCAGCTTCTTCTTTTCCACTGAACTGGGCAGCCGCCGCCGAAAAGAAAAAACAAAAGGTCCTCTACTTCACACGTTCGGCTGGTTATGAGCACGACGCCGTCAAGCTCAAAGATGGCAAGCCCGGCATCTCCGGCAGAATCCTCACCGAACTGGGTAAACGCCACGGTTTCGATGTCGTCTGTACCAAAGATGGCCGCGTCTTCGACGGCGACCTCGACCAGTACGATGCTATCGCATTCTACACCAGCGGCGTCCTCACCAGGCCAAACGAAGCCAGGACTCCGCCAATGTCAACTAAAGGCAAGAAGAAGCTGCTGAGCACCATCGCTGCGGGCAAAGGCTTTGTGGGTTTCCACTCAGCCACGGATTCTTTCCACTCCAAGGGTCCCAGAGACCAAAACCAGACCAAAGTCGACCCCTATATCGCGATGCTCGGCGGTGAGTTTATCGTCCACGGCGCCCAGCAGCAAGCCTTAATACGTGCCGCCTCGCCCGGCTTCCCCGGCGTAAAGCAATTCGGCCAGGTTCAAAAACTCACAGAAGAGTGGTACACCCTGAAGAACTTCGCCAAAGACCTGCACGTGATACTCATCGAGGATAATGAAGGTATGAAAAACGACTGCTACCAGCGTCCGCCGTTCCCAATGACCTGGGCCCGAATGCACAAAAAAGGTCGTGTCTTCTATACCTCATTCGGCCATCGTGACGACATCTGGACAAATCCTCTCGTCCAGGGCATCATCACCGGCGGACTGGCCTGGGTAATGGGCAACGTCAAGGTCGACGTTACACCCAATATCGACAAAGTAACCCCCAAGGCCGGCCAGTTGAAATACTGACGGGGTTAGAGTTAATCGCACATATTGGGATTGCAGATTCGGACTTCGCATGTCGAATACAAACTGCGAAAAGTATTACTGGCCGCTTTCCAAATTCCAATTCGGCGGTTCCACGCCAAGCAGGTGGCGCACGAAGAAATCCATACGCCGACGGCTGGCGTAGGGTATCTCACCCACACCATGACCGCGACCCGGCACTACTAAAAGGTCAAAATCCTTATCCGCTTTTATAAGGGCATCAACGACCTGCATCGTCGAGGCCGGGTCCACGTTCCTATCAAGCTCCGCGACAGTCAGCAGCAGTTTGCCCTTTAGTTTATGAGCTTGTGTGACGTTTGATTGCTCTTCGTAATGCGGCCCTATAGGCCAACCCATCCACAGTTCGTTCCACCAAATCTTGTCCATACGATTATCGTGGCAGCCGCAATCGGCGACGGCGACCTTATAAAAATCACCATGCGCTAACAGGGCACGCAGCGCGCTTTGTCCGCCCGCGGAACCGCCATAGATACCAACTCGCGCCAAGTCCATATACGGGTACTTTTCTGCGGCGGCCTTCATCCATAGAATGCGGTCGGGAAAGCCCGAGTCGCCGAGGTTTTTCCAGCAAACATCATGAAATGCTTTCGAGCGGTGAGAGGTACCCATACCGTCAATCTGCACAACAATAAAACCAAGCTCAGCTATAGCATACTGGCGCGTATGCAGCCCGAAGGATTTCGGAACAAACGCACCCTGCGGCCCGGCATAAATCTGCTCGATTACGGGATACTTGCGTTTGGGGTCGAAATCTCTCGGACGAATGATAATGCCGTAAATATCCGCTTTGCCGTCCCGGCCCTTTGCAGCAAATCGCTCCGGGGGACGCCAGCCGGTTTTTAGCAGCTCACTCCAGTCGGCACGTTCCAATCCGCAAATAAGTTTACCATCGTCGGCGTCCCTAAGCTCGCTGCCGGGAGGCTGCTCCACCCGCGACCATCGGTCGAGGAAGAAGCGACGGTCCGGTGAAAACTCTATTTGATGCGTTCCGTTCCCTTCGGTCAGCACCAAAAGACCTGAACCATCGAAGTTGACGCGGCAAAAATGCACATAGTAGGGGTCCTGCTCCTGTCGGATGCCGCCGGCCCGAAACCAGATTTGTCTTTTATCCTCGTCTACGCGTTCGACACCTCGTACAACCCAATCGCCCTTAGTGATTTGGTTTTTTACGCGTCCCGTTTCCGCATCGTAAAGGTAAAGGTGGTTGAAGCCATCACGTTCCGACATCCATATAATTTCGTTCGTATCGTCGATGTAATGGCTGAACTGCTTAAATGAATAGTCGACAAACGTCCTGCTCTGTTCATCGACGATCACACGTGCTTCCCCAGTGTTGGCATCCACGCTGATTAGCCGCAGTATCTGGTGGCCGCGCTGGTTGTAGAGGAAAGTGAAACTGCTCGAATCCGGCGCCCAACGAATATCCGAAACACTCCAGGGATTGGGGAAAAGCTCATCCGAAACGGGAATTTGACGATTATGTTCAATATCGAACAATTTGGGCTTGCGAATGTCAATTCGGTCGCCGGGCTTGGC
>CAYVIT010000023.1:0-8678 GCA_964451425.1 uncultured Pirellulales bacterium | reverse complement strand
GTTCAATATCGAACAATTTGGGCTTGCGAATGTCAATTCGGTCGCCGGGCTTGGCATAGGAGAGCGTATGCAGCTTTGGCTGCAACTGGTCTTTGGGCGACGACTCGATGAGATAGATTTTTCTATCTTCTCCTTTTTGAACACGCAAGCTAACCAGCTTTCTGGAATCAGGAGACCAGTATACACGTTCAGAATACGCGTTTTCCTCTGTACCATCACTGCTCAGCGCAATCTCCTCATCATTTTCGATTGTGCGCACATAGAGATTATAATCTTTGACAAAAGCGAACCATTTGCCATCGGGCGACCGACCTCGCCGTCTTGGCCGCTTAGGCTTATCTTTGAGAGCGGCTTTCTCAATAACATCTTCGTCTATGACAGCCTCTGCGGCTTCTTCAGTAGCAACAAATATCGCCAGGGGCTTTTCGTCCTCGTCCGTTACCAGCCACACATGTCCGGCGTATGTATGCTGCTCATGCTGCTGGTCAACTTGAATCGTCGCGTAGTGACGTCTTTGTCTCTCAGAGTCCACCCAATAAAGCTCCACAGCGTTTTTCGTGCGATTAATAAATGTAACCGAAGTTTCCTCACCTGTCCGGGTACTTGGACGCACTTCAATTTGTGGTTGAAGGGTAGAGGTCGTCTGTTCATCTTTCGGCACCTCTCGAACTTCATAACTGCTCAAGTCGCATTTCCACCGTTTGCCTTGACAGGTGAATCGAAGTTCTGAACCGGACTCACTGAACTCCAGCTTGTCAATTGGAAGTCTGTCGGCCTGTATTTCTTCCCCGGTGGCTTTGGCAAGCACCGCAGCAAGACGCTCATGGTCAAACGCCGGTCGGCGCGTGCCGGTTTCTGCATTCACGAGGATAAATTCGATTTTTTCATCTGCCAAATCGTTGCGATACCAAAACTGTTTACTACCCGCAAACCAGTGGGCAGTAACACGCTGCTTGTATACTTTATTGGCCGTGATTTTAGGAAGATTGAAGGCCCGCTCATAGTCTGATCGGGTGCCCTGGGCAGCAACCTCCTTAGCAGTAAAAAACGATACACTAAACAAAACAAGCTGGATTGCTATCTTCAGTTGAATTGAGAATTCCATAGTCTCAATTTACCTCCTCTTATCGTTCACAATCTTTCGGAAAAAAATTGTTAGCAAGTACCTGAATTTGATTTTTTCATCGTATTATATTGAGGATAATCTTAGTTACTACTTTTTCATTGTTCGGGCTTCTAAAGCTCGAATCTCGGCTTGTTCTGCTTCAAACTGTTCTTTTCTCTTCTCCCAATCCTTCCGACTATACATGTCCCAATAGACCATATACCGTTGATAGTGCATCATATAGAAGGGAATAAGTTTCATATCGGCAGTATTATCAGTGCCAGGCATTTTCAACATTGAGCCATCTAAAATAAAAATTCCAGGTTCGCCGGCCGGCTTGAGGTATTCATCCATCTTTTTGTCACCGGCTACGATGACCGGTATCGGCGGCGAAGGGACATTATCGAACTTGCCGCGCTTCTGAACGTGCGGGTCGACATCTTCGATGCCCTCTGTACCCAGCGCGCCCGCAAGCAGCATCGGTCCATAGAAAAACGCAATCTTGTTTGGATTGTCCGGCATGGATTCCGTGCGAAGCTTCAACGGCAAGGTCAGTTTTATCTCCGCGCTGTTTCTCCATAAACGATCGATGGTTATATAATCAGCGGCCCCGACATTAACAGTATAGGCTTTGCCGTTGACCGTGAGCACTAAATCGTCCTTGGCCCAGTGCGGCCGACGGATTTTCACCGCCAGCTTTACGGGTTTATCAACGATAAGCTGTATTTGAACCTTCCCATCGAGCGGATAGCGAGTCTGCTGAACGATGGTCAGCCCTTTGTCTCGGTAGTTTAATACCGACGGGATAAACAGGTTCACATATAAAGCCCTGTCGTTATAGAAGTAAATGCTGTCGCCATACTTGACATGGTTCTCCATACCTGTACCCGTGCAGCACCAGAAAGACTCGTAAGGTGTGTTATACGTCTTGAAATGTCCCGATTTCAAAGGGCAAAAATACATCATCATACCCTCCCGAGGGTCCTGAGAAGCAAGAATATGGTTGTATAAGGCCCGTTCATAATAATCTGCATATTCGGCGCGGGGATTTATGGCGAAAAGCTGCCGGGTGAGTTTTAGCATATTGTAGGTGTTGCAGGTCTCCGTGGTGTGTACGCTCAAGTGTTTGCTGAATTCCTCGGGTGGGAAAAAATGCTCGTTATCAGTATTGCCGCCGTTAACATAAGTGCGATTCTGCACAATAGTCTCCCAGAAAAACGATGAGGCACTGTTATAGTGTTTCGTTCCGGTCAGCCGATACAGCCGGGCAAGACCTATCAGCTTGGGGATTTGGGTATTGCTGTGCAGCCCGGTCAGGTTGTCGTCTCGTCGAGACAACGGATCAAGCACACGATGATGATAGAACCGCTCGGCGAGAGTAAGAGCTTTTTTATAACCGGTCAGTGCATAAATCTCGGCAAAGGCCTCGTTGATACCTCCGTGTTCGCAGTGAAGCATCTTTTCAAATTGCTCATCTCTCAGACCGCCGACCGCATCCCAGGCCCAGTTGGTGGATTTAATCAGGATTTCCTTTGCTTTTTCATTGCCACAGTACAGACAGGCATCGACCAGTCCCATATAGAGCTTGTGCAGGTTATACCAGGGCACCCATAAGCCGTTAAGGTCGAAACCCGCTGTCCGGATATTGCCGGCCTTAATCTCAGCAAAAACTTCCTGACTCCGAGGAAAGCCCCCAACAAAACCATTGCCCCAGGCCTTCTGGCACAGAACAAGCTCGTCTATGATGTAATTGACCTTTTCCAACAGGCGCTCATCACCGGTTGAAGCATAAAGCTTTGATATGGCGGTCAGGTAATGTCCCAGGGAATGACCTGAGATAGTAGCTCTTTCCCAGCCGCCGTAGGCCTCGGCCCTTGGCTTTAAGCCTGCGAACTCACGAAAACGAGAAAGAAGCCTGTCCGCCTCCAGAGACAACAAATACTCGGCATCAAGCTGCATTGCAGTCTTAAAAGGACTGTCCAGGAGACGGACGTCACGAAGACTGAAGGCATAGACATTCTGCGATACTTTGTCCTTCACCTTCAGCGGCAAATCCGCCTGCAGGGTATCGGCAAAGGCCTGCGACCCGGAACATATAATGATACCCGGTACAAAAACTCCAAGGATTACAGACAAATACACTTTTCTTTCCATAATTGCTCCTTTAATTACTTTAGACGGTATCCGGCTCATCCAAAGTCCACATCCGGCACCTCGCGGACGGATGGGCGTACGCTGAAGTAGTCCTGTGACTCAAAACCGAATATGCCGGCGATGATACTGCTCGGAAAAGTTTCACACTTGTTTCGATAGTCGCGCACATTCCCATTAAAGAAACGGCGTTCGGCCTGGATGCGGTCCTCTGTATTTACCAGCTCCTTCTGCAGCTCCAGGAAATTCTTGTCCGCTTTTAACTGAGGGTAGTTTTCTACGACAGCCAGAAGGCCTTTCAAGGCGTCTACCAATTGGTTCTCACTTATGGCCTGCTCATTGGGAGTTCCCTGGCTGGCAAGACACTTCGCACGCAGCTCAGTAACACGCTCGAATACATCCCTCTCGTGAGCGGCGTAGCCTTTGACTGCAGCAACCAAATTCGGAATCAGATCGTACCGTCGTTTAAGCTCGGTGTCGATGTTGCTCCATGCATCGCGAATGTGATTTCGCAAGGCCACCAGCGAATTGAAAGTAAGGATAATATAAACGATGGGCAGTAAAAAAATAATACCAACGAATATTAGTAGTCCCGGCATAATCAACTCCTGGAAAAAAGATAGTCCGGCATTAGTGACCTGACAGTAATGAGCCGATTCAGATTCGGCTCTATATGCTCCGGTGCCAATCGACAATTGAATGAAATCGTCAGCGCATCACCCTCAATCTCGATACTCAGGTCGCTATTTGCCAAAAGGTACTCAATCATACGGGCATTGCAAACGTCATACGCGAACTTCTTATCCTTCGAGCGGACACAGAACTTGCGGGAAAATTCATGGGACTCAAAGTCGATGTCGTCATACCCAATGGCCTGTGCCACTTTCGAGAAGAATCCTTCTTTGTCAATGATTAGCTCAGGAAAAGACCTCGGCAGGTGCAGTATAAAGAAAGAGAAATAATAGTGATGTGTACTCTTGTCGGAGCGGATTTGGTAATGATAGTCGAACAGGAAAATGTTGTGCCCCTGGTAATTGCCGGACAGAATGTTAAACGCATAGCGATTCGAGCCTTTGCGAAGCTTGTCCAAAAAGCGATATCGCCTGGCCAGGTCCCAATTCTTGTTAGGGTTGAAGCTTAGGCCGAGCCTGGCTGCCAGAGCCCCCATCGCCTCACGGCGTTTACGGGCGCCAATATAAGCCAGGACTCCCACGACAACAATGAGCGTAAAAACGCCAACGATAATCAAAGGCTGCACTTTATACACCTCCGATATGCCATCGTATCATATACATTCTATAAAATGGTAACTGGTTATTGGTTATTCGAATTATCAATAATTAACCTGCGACAAAAATTATAATACATCCGCCAACGAACCACAACACATCAGTTGATTGGCATAATACGTGCCGACGCCGGCAGGCTCATAGTTCGAAGACTTCTCTGGCTGAAGGCAACCAGCCGTTTCCACACTGTGGGCATCCTTGTTCTGATACTCTCACGAACAGCGAGTGAGAGATTCACCCTGCTCATCGGCACACGCTTGACGTACTCGACCCTAAAGTTACCGGGAACACGGCCGTACTTGTACTCGTAAGTAAAGCCTCCACTAACGGTCAACTTCATATCAGCCAATGATACATTAGGTACCGAAATGTAAAACTCGTCCGTGGCAAGGGCAGACTCATCGCTCCTGCTGATGAGCAGTCCTGCATCGGCGAGGGCTTCATAAAGCTCGGTCGCAGTAAGCTCGGCTGGGTCAATGAAGGAAAGCTGTTCGAAAACCAGGTTCTTATAAGGCTCGTTACCATCCTGGGTGCGAAAGTTGCGCAGCCGCCCAAACGATGCCTCGATGCGGTCCACCTGGTAAGGGAAGTGCGTGCAGCCCAAAATCACAGCGCTGATCGGTTCTGCGCCGCCCCGATGATACCTTTCTATGAGGGATGTAGTATGATAACGGATATAGTTTTCTACAGAATTAAGCCGCCAGGTGACAGGCCTGTCGATGTCTCCCAAAAGCCCTTTGTTCTCAAAGCTATACTGTGCAAACAAAGCGGTGTCAATGGGCGCCGTCTTATTGCCCACGGCCGGCCCTCGGTAATCCGCGGTCGCAGCAGCTCCGGGCGAGCTAATGTACGATGGGTCACCCTCAATCGCACCGGCAAGTCCCAGGCATCCCTGTTGAATAACCATCGGCGGTTCAATACCGGCTTCCTCGGCGGACTTTGTGATTGCACGGACGTAGCCCTCGCTCCTGCAGGTACCCACCGTAGCCAGGACAGCGATGGCCCCTCCTTTGCCCGGCTCGGTTATGGCCTGGATAGCACCATCAGCACCGGCTTCGACAACACCAACAAGATAGACCGGCAGGTCCCACTGCTTTAGCGCAGCACGCACGGTTTCAAGTCCATACGCAGTAGCTGTATTGCAGGCGATGACGATGGCTTTGACCGGCGGTTTATCGTATTGTGGCATTTCCGCAGTAGCAGAAAGCCAATACCGCTCGCCGAGGAGAAATACGACATCCTTGATTATCAGCTCGCGCAGCAAATCAACCTTCTGCTCGGAGGGGTAGTTGCCGTAGGGCATATTTGCCTGATCACCGAGGTACACAAAGTGCTCGTGTTCGAAATCGGCTCTGCCGTCCGGGCCCGGTTCGCCAGTGTTGTTGTTAAAGGCATCAAGCTCAAGAATAGCGGCGAGCACTGTTAGCCCGCCAATACCGGAGTCGAATACACCGATAGGCAGCGCTTTCGTGTTCTCTTCGTAACGGGCAAAAGGCACTTTGAAGAGTTCCGATTTTCCCTCTTTAACCAATTCCACCAGGGAGGCTGTTTCTCGCTCGACAGTCAGCCTGCTTTGCTGAGTACACGTCATCAGCAGCATCGAGCCAAACACCAACATCAACATTATGGCGATTTTAATTTTCATTGCCGCTCCCACGTGTAAAGGAAGTCCCATTCCGGCGACGGAGCTGTTACATAATAGGGATTTTCATCAGCAGTACCGTATAAGGCTTTATAGTGATTGATAATTTTCCCTTTTCGATTCGTTTGACTGTATTGGCCGGTGTTATGGCCCGGGGGTCCTCAAGGGTATTTTCCGCCCAGGGCACATCGGCTGAAAGTGTTTGCATCTCGACTTTTTTAGCCGACTCAAAACCTTCAAGTGTTAAATCCAAATCGACAGCATTATCCGTACCTTTATGCACAACGGAAATCAATAAGCTGCCGTCAGATGCTATGGCAGCCAGGGCGTCAACCGATTTATAAGACCACGAGGAAGTAACGTTTTTAAGGTCGGGTAAAACCAAAGGTGCTTTTTTTATCGAGCAGCTCAACTCGGTCCTTACAGGTATCGCATCGGCAAAGGCGGCAAACATCGCCTGGGCATAATGGCATGGATTGGCATAAACACGCTCTCGCCTCTTTCGCAATCCGCCGCCGTGATTGACTGTCGCCGAATGGGTAACCATTTCGACAAACGGTGCCAGCCGCACTGAGGTATGATAAATCAAAACATCATATAACGCCTCCGCTTGGGTGCCCGGATTTACTATGGTTTTATGTGTAAGCCGCCTGACGGCATCCGGCGAAGAAGGCTGGCCAACGCGGGCGAACATCTGCAATTCGGTGACCGCTAATCGCGGATTTGCAATCCCACCCTTCTTCATGTCCTCCTGCAAGGCCGCCCATTTCTCCTCCAGTACTTCCGGCACAGCCATAAAGTCACGAAAAACATCCAGCGGGTCCGTATCCGCGCCGACATTACCACCAATAAGAGGATGGTCCGTAGTAATACTCAATAAATCAGCCGCTCCGGCAATGAGCGTGTCGTTCCATTGTTTGCCCCACATAACCGGCGCGCCACATGCGTAAATTTTGATGTCGGTATCAACCTTGAGCATCGCTTTGACGAACTGCCTGTACCGGTCCACATAGCCTTCGGCGGCAGTCCAATGGTACTGCCAGCGTCCCCATAACTCGTTGCCGATTTCCCAGTGTTTCACTTCGAAGGGCTTAGGGTAGCCGTTGGCCGCCCGAAGTTTTCCCATCGGGCTGTCACGCCCACCATTGCAATATTGGACCCATTGAGCAGCTTCTTCAGGCGTGCCGCTGCCGGCATTAACACAAATCATAGGGTCGCAGCCAACCGCCCGACAGAAGGCAATGAATTCGTCCGTGCCAAAGAAATTGTTTTCCTGTTCCCCCCATGCATAATTCGGTAAAGTCGGCCGGCTCTCAATGGGGCCGACACCATCGGCCCAATGATAGCCGCTGGCGAAATTCCCGCCCGGCCAGCGAAGAATCGGCAGGTTAGACTGCTTCAGAAAACGAATAACATCCGGGTCGGCCCTATTGATATGGTCCGCAGGGTATAACAAGATACGCTCGATAACGAACTGCCCGGCTTCGTCAGCTATCAGGGCAAATTTATAGGCCTTGTCGGCTGGAAAAGTGTTTGGTATTTCGAGAGCGCCTTCGAATTTCTCCCATCGTGAGCTTATCGGTGAAACCTTTTTCCTTGCACAAATTTCTTTACCTTCGGGTCCAAAAACAGCCACCGTCAGCGGCTTCATACCCGGAGAGCGGAGCCACACCTCGAAATTGTATTTTCTTATTCGATGCAAAGGCAGCCAGGTCCACTGTGCGACGCCCTGCCCCGCCGCGCGAGCGTGTATACGCTGAGCGCGTCCGCCGTAAGGCCCCGTATCCGGGCTGGCGTCAACAGGACCAAGTTTTGTCCACCAGCAGGCTACCGCCTCATCGCGGGATTTGACCAGTGCTTCAATTTCGGAATCCGGCCAGCCCCAACGACCGGCATTATTGCGGATTTTTCGGGCGATTTCTTCCCTGTCAAAATGAAACGTTGCCACGCCGTCAGGTGACATCTGCCCGGTCCGGAACGGATAATCCGAAAAAGTCGGATTCCTGAGGATTTGAGCATCCATTCCGTTGGTGATATTGAAATACAGATGTTCACAAAACTTTCCGGTAATATATCGCGGGATACGGTACTTCAATTTCTCACTCGCGTGGACAATCAATGAGGCCTTCTCAGCACCGGCAGATGAAAAAGGTGAAACTGCATTGTTAGTACTCTCGACTGCACACGAAATCTGCGCCGCACATAGAAGGGCTGTCATACCCATCCATAAAGGTTTCCAAATATGAGTATTCGGTTTTTTCATAGCAATATCCCCTGCCATAGAAGCATTCTTTCGCAATACAATTAGCCGGCGAGCCGGACGGTTATCGCTTTTTTGTCGCCGGAAAACCACGAAAACGCAGCCAAGTGTATCGATATACTTTTACGTTATCAAGAAAATGTATAGTATTCCTGCAAACACTAACTCTAAAAACTATCAAGGAGCAGTCAAAAAGGTTGAGTTTTACGGGAAAATCTGATATTAACTAAG
>CAYVIT010000022.1:0-33813 GCA_964451425.1 uncultured Pirellulales bacterium | reverse complement strand
GAAGCTGTTTCAAATCATCAATATCATTCTTAATCCAGCAGTCCATCGTATCGGCAGCTACAAAGACAGGATTTTGCACTTGCTGTAATAATTGCAGTTGAAGAGCCGGAGTGGTATTTGCAAGAAAGACAAATTCGCTGTCTTTATATTCGGCAGGCACCTCCGGCGGCGCCTCGGCAAGGACATTTAATTCGATGTAATCCGTCCTCCTGTCGTTCATATCGTCCGAGTAGGTCCCTTTCCAGCGAAAGGTCTTGCTCTGCTTCCTGACCTCCAAACCCGTCAAATCGATATCCCTGCCGGCAAAGACTTCAGCCAAATCAAAAGGACAATCCGGCCCGATAACACCTACGAACCTGACCGGCGTAAAGAAGCTCGCCGCCATACTAAAATAGACAGAAGAACCACCGAGACAATTCTCACTGTCCCCGTAAGGTGTTTTAACAGTATCAATTCCAATAGAACCGGTTACCAATAACGACATTAGCTCATTTTCCTATTAGCAGCACCTCTTCAGAGTTATTTGTGCTTAAAACGTATTTGTAATTCTTTCATTGTAATTCGGTATGTCTTGATTTTGTCAAATTCTTTCAATTTCCAATATCCAGCTACATCCATAGTAACTTCCTTCGCTGTCCTTAATTTCAGAGATCCAATCAAAACCTCCTTCTTCTGCATGCCTGTTTTCAATATATTCCTTCAAATCCTGCATTATATCAAATTTATGTGAGTTTCCGTTAGTATCATATACACAAAACATAACTAAACCACCTTTCATAATTATTAGTAATGACACTTATAGTTGGTGGACACACATAGTACTCATTCGATATCTTCTTGTTATGACGATTCTCCAAAAATTTGGCCTGCGAATAAAAGAGCTTCGTTCAGCCAAAAGGATAACCCAGGAGGATTTAGCAGAACTATCTGGCTTGAGCCGCCAATATGTCGGCGATGTAGAACGGGGCACGAGGAACATTTCTTTGGTAAATATTGAAAAAATTGCTACAGCCCTCGAAATAACACTTTCGGAACTCTTAAAGTTCAAATGAAAAATACCCTTATAGGCCTTGAGTCCTCCAGCATAATGCCATTAGTGGCGATTACGCCGCTCACCCAAGAATGTTACGAGAACATATGGGGTAACTATTTTGCCAATACACTAATAGCCCATGAGGATTCCATTAGTGAGCTAAAAGACATCTTTAAGTTTAGAGCTAATACATTTTACTCAAATCCTATCATACGGCTTGAGAAAGTCAAAGATTTTTCACCTTCAAAAAGAATGTCCCTAAAATGTATGGCTTTGAAATTGCTTCTTGACGGCCAGATGGGAGGGTGGATAGGTAACAAAAATAGTCGTGTTCAAACGTTTTTCTTTTCAGATGTTATAGATTCCATAAACAACAATATTAAGGACACAAAAACTTTTTCAGCAGAGCTAATAAAAAGGATGAAAGGCAAAATTCAAACCTACAACCGGCTATTAACGCCTACTGATGGAATACTTACAATTGATATAAAAAGCATCTTACCATATTGGGGATTCCATAATGTTACTCCTTCAATATTCTCTGAAAAGAGAAAGGTAAAAATCAAGATTCTGCCCAACTGTGAATCTTTCACTATGTTTGAATCGTTGCCATCTGCGACACGTCGAGACGCATATCATTACCACATGCTTAAAAAGGAGAAAGTCGCACTTATTCTTGTTGGTGATGCCAATTACAAAAAGAATGTCTGTTCATGCAGGAGTTGCCTTTCTTATGACTGCGAAGTTAAACTTTTAAAAGATACAAAGCGTAAAAAACTTTTGGGATTAATTTGAATTCTTCATATTAATCCTTTAACTTACTTGCCCGTATAGTCCGAATTCTTTTAGTGTTTTGTCTATCCTTGCCAATGTTTTTTCTTTACCTAACATCTGCACCGAGTCAAAAATCGGCGGACTGATTGTAGTGCCACAAATGGCTACACGCAAGGGTTGAGCGACTTTACCCAGGCCAACCTGCTTTTCTTCCGCCAGGCCCCGCAGCATGTCCTCAATATTTTCAACGGTAAATTGCTCCATAGCGGACAGTTTATCACGAACGATTGCTAAAATAGCTAAGCCGTCACTTTTGAGCAAAACCTTTTTAATAGCTTTTTCATCGTACTCAATCTGCTCATCGGCCAAAAAGAGGAATCTGCTTTTTTTCTCAATATCAGCCAACGTTCTGGCTCCTGCACACACTTCTATAATTCTCTTCAGGGTCTCATCGTCGGCGCCAAGCACCGGCGATTCGACAACTTTCAGATAATCCTTTAAGTGGTGAAGTAGTTTTTCCCCATCTACCCTGCGGATGTGCTCGGTGTTGAAAGCAAGGAGCTTGTCGCGGTCAAACAGACTATTGGCCTTTGTAAAACGCGAAAGGTCGAAACACTCGATTATTTCATCACGCGACATAATTTCACGTTTATCGCCGGGATTCCAGCCCAACAGCGCAAGAAAATTCACCATAGTCTCGGGAAGGTAACCGCTGTTAAAGAAATCAACAATATTAACCTCCGGCAGATGAATCCCGAGATATTTCGCCATTCCAACGATGGCGGGCATATCAGGTGTCGTTTTACCCTTAAGAAAGCTGTTTACTTCTTCAACGGCAATTCCGCCGGCCTCGGCAAGCTTCTCAAGATCGACATCCCCTGCATTTTTAATGGCCTTGCGCAGAGCCTTCGGGCGCTCGCGTTTGGAAAGCTTTCCGCCTGTATCACTAACGGTGACAGACATATGGGCATATTTCGGAAGCTCCCCAAACCCTAAAGCTTTCCATAGTACCTGCTGGCCGGGCGTGTTCATCAAATGTTCCTGCCCGCGGATGACATGAGTAACCTTCATCAAATAGTCATCGACGACGCAGGCAAAGCTGTAAGTTGGAAATCCATCACTCTTTTGGATGATAAAATCGCCTATTTCGCCGGCTGCAAATTTGACCTGGCCACGCACGATATCGTCAACCACAAAAGGCTCATCTCGGGGGACGGCAAAACGCACTGTTACAGGCCGACCTTGCCCTCGCATCCTTTCGGCATCGCTGTCTCCGGGAAAATCGTCGGGACGGGGATAGACGAAACTCTTTTTTTGTTCCTCGGCCTGCTTGCGCATAGCCTGAAGCTCGTCAGGCGTATCGAAACAATAATATGCCTTTTTCCCATCAAGCAGTTGTTTTACGTACTTATCGTATATTTCCCGCCGCTGGGATTGCAGATACGGGCCGTTCGGTCCGCCGACCTCCGGCCCTTCGTCCCATTCGATGCCGAGCCAGCGCAGGTCCTCCATAACCTGCCGAATGGCGGTTGGGGTATTGCGTTTTTGGTCCGTATCCTCAATACGCAAAATAAATTTTCCACCCGTCCGCCTGGCCCAGAGCCAGTTAAACAGGGCGGTTCGAGCCCCGCCAACGTGCAAATAGCCTGTTGGTGATGGCGCAAAACGTGCTACGACCATTGCAGACCTCATCAATTTCGGAAATACGTGACAACAACACACGATAAGTCATATCAGGGGTATTGTCAAGTATCGAGACAGCAGGGTAATCGGGGCGCATCTTTCCCAGCTTACCATGCTCCTGACGGCCTGATACCTGAAACCATCCACAATGACAGGACTATCCTTAAGGAAAAAGGAATTTTCTATTAGGGTAAAATTTTACTTGCCCCATGATAGAGTTTTTGGTATCAGAACATTTAGCTGCCATACCGGTTAGCTCTGAAGGACTCTGTGTAGATTTGCGCAGCCCGCTAAAATGGCGATAAGTTAACTTGCAATTAGGGAGAATAAAATGGCCGGTAAAAAGAATTTCAAAACTAAAAACCCAAAACCCAAAACCGCCGAATTCCTGAGTCTTGCATCTTGTGCTCTTCTCTTTGCACTATTTGTATGCACTTTCCTGCTTGGTGGTTGCAACCCAACTGCTGAAAATGAAAAGATCCAGACACCCCGTGTCGACAAGGTCACACAGACGCCGGCTGAAGAAAAAAAGCAAAAGCTGCTGAAAGCAATCCAGCGAAGATTTGAAAATCCTGACGCCCACTACGAGCTGGGCCAGCTATATCAAGCCGAAGGCCTACTGGTATCGGCAGAGTATCATTACAATACCGCTCTGCGTTTTGACCCTGTTCACCGAGAAGCCCAGGCGGCGATGGTGAAGATGCTGATAGATAACGGCGAAACTGCCAAGGCCAAGCAACTGGCAATAACCTATATGGGTGAGGTTTCCAGTTCTGCTGCCGGGTCACGCCGGCTTGCATTGGCATTTCAGAAAGAGGGACTGGACGTATATGCGTTGGCCTGTTACCAACAGGCACTTCGTCTGGAGCCGAATTCGGCCGAGAGCTACAAGCTCATCGGTTACTATTATTTAAGCAAAAACGATAAGGTACGGGCGAGGGAATATTTGAGCCGAAGTTTCGAACTCAAGCGCAACCAGCCGGATGTGGCTCTTACCCTGGGCCAGCTCGGCGTGGAAATAAAAATACCACAAAAGACCGAGATAAATCCGGAGCAGCCAAAAAAGAGCGTGGAAGGGTCTGAGGAAAAAAACAGCGGCTCGTAATCCGTAAATCGAGCCACTGGCCATTGGACTCTTGAAGCTGATAATCCTGATAGGGCAAAAACCATAAACGTTGTCTGTTTGTCCCCGTGGTGAGGGACGCGCCGCAGGGTTTTTAATTTTTCAGTTGACTATCTCCCCACTTATCACTTTCAATATTCAACATTCGGTTTCGATGGCTGATTACAAATCAAAAGTAACATTAAGAAATAGTGAATAGTAAATGTCATTACTGGGATTGCATATTGCGGATGTTTTTGTGTTAGGCTTGTACCTTATCGGGATAACCTGTATTGGTGTCTGGGCGGCGAGAAGAATAAAAAACATCGCCGACTTCTTTATGCCCCGAAGGTTCGGCAAGGCGATGATGGTAATGCACGCTTTCGGAACCGGCACTCATTCCGACCAGGCTGTCAGCGTTGCTTCAAAAAGCTTCACAAACGGCCTCTCTGGTATATGGTACCAGTGGCTTTGGCTGTTCGCGACGCCGTTTTACTGGTTGATTGCGCCGGTAATGAGACGCTTGCGGGCCATCACAACCGCCGATGTCTTTGAAGCCAGATTCAACCCCAGCGTAGCGAAGCTATTTGCCATTGTAGGGATGCTGAATCTCTCAATCAATATCGGTATTATGCTCAAAGGCTCCAGCGCGGTCGTGGACGCAAGCACGGGAGGTCACGTCTCCTCCAATATCGCTATTGCCGCGATGACGATAATGTTCGTCATATACGGAATGGCAGGGGGGCTTTCGGCAGCCATTATTACCGACTTTATCCAGGGTGTTCTGACCATTGTTTTCTCGTTTTTGCTGCTTCCCTTTATCCTTCACGCAGTCGGCGGCCTTGGCGGGATACGCGATGCAATACCAAATGCAAAAGAGATGTTTTCTCTGGTAGCGCCCGGTGAGATTGGATTCTTTTATGTAGTGATGATATCTCTCAACGGCCTGGTGGGTATCGTAACTCAGCCCCATACAATGGGTAATTGCGCCGCGGGCAGAACCGAGAACGAAGGACGGGTCGGCTGGATGTGCGGCAACTTTATAAAACGGATATGCACCGTGGCATGGTGCTTAACAGGTCTTGCCGCGATTGCTTATTTCAGCAGCCGGGGGACAAAACCGGAACACCCCGACCAGGTCTTTGGCCTGATAGCGGCCGACTTCCTGCCGAAAATATTACACGGCGTACTCGGTCTATTTCTGGCGGCACTTTTAGCTTCCGTGATGAGCTCCTGTGACTCTTTTATGATTGCCTCATCAGGCTTGTTCACAAAAAATATTTACAAGCCCTTGGCACCGGATAAAACCCAGAAACATTATGTCCTTGTTGCCCGGATTACATCATTGGCGGTAGTGGCCGGCGGCGTAGCCTTTGCCTACTGGCTGCCCGGCGTTGTTAAGGGTCTTGAGATATTCTGGAAGGTATCGGCCATGATGGGTATCGCATTCTGGCTTGGACTTTTCTGGAGACGTACCACCGCAGCCGGCGCCTGGGCGGGGACATTAACGGGTTTTGGCGTGCTGCTTTTCACCGGCAGAATAGCCTTTGGACAATATGTCCTTTGGGATTTTAATGCACACCTTGCCGATAAGCTGCCTGACTTTATGCTGTGGGAAGGTACACTGTATTTGCCCTGGCAGATGGTTTTCTACCTGTCGGCGGGATTTGTGCTTACCGTTTTAGTTAGCCTGCTTACAAAACCGGTCGCCGGGGAAAAACTCGACAACTTCTACGCGCTGGTGCGAACACCCGTCAGGCTGGGTGAGCAGGTAGATATTCCGTGCACCCTGCCTTCCGATGCTATTATTCCCGAAAAGCGAAGTCTGTTTCCAAATACCAATCTTGAGATACTTATTCCATCCCGCAGCTCGGTGATAGGATTCCTGGCCGGCTGGGGATGCGTCGCAGCGATTATTTATTCAGTTTATCTGATAGCAAAATTATGAGTGGAACAACAGCTTGCGTCTTAGAAGACGAAAAAAGTTTATAAAAATATCGGAGAACAATGATGCAAAATTCAAAGCTATTACTCGTCTTTCACAAGGCATTATACATTGTGTTTCTGGCCGTGGTTACGCCTGCGTGTTCAGGCCGAGAGAAAGTACTTCAAGCAGACTTAAATCGCCCCTTGCAGACCATTCCCAGAAATATCCCAACTGCGCAGCCGCAGCATCCCGGCAATGTGTTCCTGCTCGGCGAAGATGTGAATATCAAGATACCTGAAAGAACTTCAAGCTGGCGCCTGCTCGATGACCGCAGGGCGGTTATTAAACAAGGCCCTATCGACGAAAAGACATCAAACCTGAAAATCAGCGGGCTGGAAATCGGCTGGTACCGAATCGAATTTCTGGATGCTGACGGAAAAGTCATCGATTGGACAACAGCGGCGGTCCTGGCACCGCTGGCCGAACCAGTACCGCAGGATTCGCCTGTGTGTGTCGACTCAGCCACGTCCTGGTTTGCATCCAACCAACCGGCCCGACAGGAACACTTCGCCCATCTGGCCGCTCTGGCAGGTGTAAACTGGATACGCGACCGTATAAGCTGGGGCGGATTCCAGAGAGGGCCCGACAAGCTCCCAGATAACACGACATACGACAGCGCCGCCACCCTCCAGGCGCGCTATGGGCTCAAAGTCCTGCAGGTATTTCACGACATACCCGGCTGGGCCGCGGACAAAGAGCTCGACGGCGAAAATCGGTCAAGGCGGTTTCCAAGGGACCTGCGTAACCTGTACAAGTTCTGCAAAGCTATGGCACAGCGGTACAAAGGACGGGTACTTGCCTGGGAGCCCTGGAACGAAGCAAATATCACCATGTTCGGCGGCCATACTATCGACGAAATGTGCACCCATCAGAAAGCGGCATATCTCGGCTACAAGGCGGGCAATCCCGATTTGACCGTGTGCTGGAACGTCTACGCAGGGGCCGGGACACCGCTGCACACCAAGGGCGTGCTTGAAAATCAGACTTGGCCCTATTTCGAAACATATAACATACACTCGTATCAGAAACCGGAAGACTATCTGAAGCAGTTTGCACCGGCAAGAGAAGCTGCGTGTGGTCGGCCTATTTGGATTACCGAATGTGGAGTCCGGGCTCTTGCTATAACCGGCGGGCCCTGGAGCGAACTATCACAGGCGGACGAACTGCGGCAGGCCGAATTCATCGCACACTCCTACGCCAGCAGCTTATTTGCCGGAGTTAACCGGCACTTTTTCTTTATCCTGGGCAACTTCAATGAGAGGGGCGTACAGTTCGGCCTTTTGCGTAACGACCAGACTCCCCGGCCAGGCTACGTGGCCCTCGCAGCGCTCGGCCGACTTCTGGCCGGAGCAAAGTGTCTGGGCCGATGGATTCCAGAGGAAAATCCCGCAGTGCGCGTCTATGCTTTCCAGTCACGCCCGGATGGGCGACAGCAGGATGTGCTTGTAATCTGGTCTGATAAATCCACACCGTTGTCACTGCCCAAAAGCTTATCCGTAGAAGCCGTTTACGATTATCTTGGTCGGCCCCTTGACAAAAACACACCGGACAAAATCGATTCTGCTGCTGTCTTCGTACTGCTCCCAAAAAATGCCGCCCAAAAGGTGCCGTTGGAACCGCCGTCGCATTCTTCGGCCTTTCGAGGCGGCAAGGTTTCACCTGTGGTGCTGCAGCTCCAGATGCACCACGACTCCACCAAGCTCGACCGGCAGGCCCATACTGTTCCACCGGGCAAGGAAACGACCCTCAATCTCTTCGCATATAACTTCAGTGACAGAGTGGTGCGTGGAACGATAACCACCGAACACATTCCACAAGGTTATAAACTTGCACCGGACCGCTGGGAAATCACGCTTGAGCCGATGGAACGAAAAAGCCTGCCCGCTCGTGTTACGATAAATGCCTCCGGTGGCAATACAGCTAATGGAGGCTGGATAAAGCTGCGAGGTGACTTCGCGGATGCCGGCCGTCCCGTCCTTGTATTTCGACTTGTTCCAAAATGAAAGGCAGCTATACTTCGCTCGAGCGGTTAAACGAAATAATGGAAAGGAAAAGTAACGTATGAAGCTGGAAAAGTATTCATTTGGAATTGGTGACAGATTCGGCAGGCAGGGAAAGGCCCAGCTCGCCGCTATAATAAAAGCAAAAAAGCTCGGCATCAACATCACGCCCGTTTGGAACAAGTCCAACCGTGAGCATACCATTATAGGCACAACGCCACAGGATACACGCCGGGAGGCCGACGAGGCCGTCTCGGCGGCGTCGTGGACAGACCCCTATTTTGTAGATGCCGACCATATTGGTCTGAACAATGTTGATGCATTCATCGAATCAAGCAACTTCTTTACGCTCGATGTTGCCGACTTCATCGGCCATCCAGCACAAGAAAGCGACATACAAACCTTCATCGAAAAGCACAAAAAGTTCATCGGCTCGCTTGCAATCCCCGGCATCAATAGGACCTTGGATATTACCGAGCAGCAGGTTCAGGCCATAGCGGGTAAGTGCCTGCTTGCAATAAAAGAAGCAGGCAAAATTTACCGTCACATCGAGGCGGCCAAGGGAGCTGGCAACTTCATCACCGAAGTTTCGATGGATGAAACAGATGAGCCGCAGACTCCGGTCGAAATGCTTTTTATCCTCGCGGCCATTTCCGATGAAGGCATTCCGGCCCAGACAATCGCTCCGAAATTTACAGGCCGATTCAATAAAGGCGTCGATTACGTCGGTGACGTTGAAAAGTTTTCGAAAGAATTCGAAGAGGACGTCGCAGTAGTCACCTTTGCAAGCAAAGAATTTAACCTGCCGGATAACCTAAAACTTAGTGTACACTCCGGCAGTGACAAGTTTTCAATTTACGAGCCGATAGCAAGAACATTAAAGCAATTCGATGCCGGCCTGCATCTTAAAACCGCAGGCACTACCTGGCTGGAAGAGCTCATTGGCCTGGCGATGGCAGGCGGAGACGGACTCGTCCTTGCCAAAGAAGTCTATGCGAAAGCGGTTTCACGAATTGACGAACTTTGCGCACCATACGCTGCGGTCATTGATATCGACAGGGCCAGTCTGCCTGCCCCCGAAACCGTTGACCAATGGGATGAGGAGGCCTTTGCTTCCGCCCTCAGGCATAATCAATCCTGTGAGAGATATGACCTCAACTTTCGCCAGCTCCTGCATGTGGCGTATAAAATTCCTGCAGAAATGGGCCAACGCTATCTGGATGCACTAAATCAATATGAGGACATAATCGCCCAAAATGTTACCGAAAACATCTACGAACGGCACATCAAACCTCTATTTATGGATATTTAGAGGCCGTAAACCGCACGAACGCAGATCTCGCGGAGAATAACGCTTGTTTGTACCGCTCACTATCACCTACTCTGCATCTCCAGGAATGGTCCTCAGCAGGCATTTTTGCAGAAAGGGGGCAAATCTGGCCGATATAAATTCCGGAAGGGTAACGCATTTTCTGTGCGCAGAGCCAGAAGGCGGTTTTTATCGGGCTTTGGCTGATTGAGCAGATGTGTGGATGATAAGATTATGGAAAGTCGTAGTATGAAAGACAAACAAGTATCCAATACGGCGATCGGATTTGTCGGGATTGCGGCGCTGCTGATGCTCTTATGCGGCTGCATAAGTTTCGATATCAGCGATTGGCCGAGCAGGTTTGTATACCCACATAATGACCCGCCATCCAATTGGTGCGGTTCAATAGGCGCTTTCTGTGCGTACTATCTTTTATATTATTTTGGGCCTGGGGTGTTTGTCTTACTGGCTTCGGCAATTTCCTATCTGGTTTCGAAACTGGCACATCGCAATATTGGCCAGCCGATTTTTCGGGCAATCGGGGTGGCACTGCTGACCGTCGCGGCTTCGAGCAGTTTTTACTGCCTGTGGCCTTACCGGGTGTACGGTTTTCCGACGGGTTCCGGTGGTGTGCTTGGCGTGGGGACGGTAGTATTTTTGCAAAACCATCTTGCATCTTTGGGCACCTTCATACTGATTGCAGCGACCTGGATTGTAGGTATTGTTCTGTTAGCGGACAGTGCTATCCTGGTTATTCTTCGATGGTTCGGTCTTGCGGCCGGAAAGATGGCCGGCGCGACGGTGCCGGCGTGGTCGGCAGCAAAGCAGCAGTCGGAAGTTTTAGGCGAGATATGGCAAAAACTAAGTGCAAGGGCCCCGACCCCCGCACCATTACCACCTCCTCGTTTTGAGAGTAAAGGCGTTTCGGCACCTGAAACCGGTAAGCTGAAGTTGACACAACCTAAGTTCGATAAGCCGGGCAAGTCCTATGTGCCGCCGAGCTACGATGATTACAAACTGCCGCCATTGGAGCTGCTGGCTGAGCCGGAGCACACCTTCGCCGCAGTGCAGGAGAAAGTTGTTAAGGCAAAAGCGGCTGCTCTGGAGAAACTGCTCTCAGAGTTCAATATCCTTGCGCGGGTAGTTGCAGCGGATACCGGGCCCGTAGTAACAATGTTCGAGCTGGAACTCGCGGCGGGTGTCAAGGTCAGCCAGATTAGCACGCTCTCAAACGATATGGCCCGTGCGCTGGGCGTCGGTGCGGTTCGAGTGGTAGCTCCTTTGCCGGGAAAGCATACCATAGGGATTGAAGTGCCAAACACCGAGAAAGAAAAAGTTCGCATCAAGGACATTATGCAGCTGGCGGGGAGCAGGCCGGAGAGGATGGAGATACCACTGTTTCTGGGTAAGGATTCGTCGGGCGAAGCACTTGTTTCAGACCTGACGACTATGCCGCACTTACTGATTGCCGGCACGACCGGTTCAGGTAAAAGTGTCTGCATCAACAGCATCATTACCGGAATACTTCTTACGAAACGGCCGGACGAGGTAAAGGTGATTTTGATTGACCCCAAGATGGTCGAGATGACGGTCTTTAACACTATCCCACACCTGATGTGCCCGATAGTCACTGAAACACAGCGGGCGGTCCAGATACTTGAATGGGCCACCGTCAAGATGGACGAGCGTTACGCCCTGCTGGCAGAGGCAAGGGTAAAAAATGTTGCTGAGTATAACAGACTCGGTGCCGAGGAGATTATTAAGCGGTTTAATCCAACCACTGCCGATGAAGAGGCCAAGATCCCGAAGAGACTGCGCTATATAGTCATAATAATCGATGAGCTGGCGGACTTGATGATGACCGCAGCCAAGGATATAGAAGCTTATATCGTTCGTCTTGCGCAGAAGAGCAGGGCGGTCGGTATTCACATTGTTCTGGCCACTCAGCGGCCGCAGGCGACGGTTGTTACCGGCCTGATAAAGTCTAATATGCCCACGAGGATTGGGTTTAGGGTTGCAGCAAGGCTGGACAGCCGGATTGTTCTTGACCAAAACGGAGCGGAAACACTGCTCGGCGAAGGGGACATGCTGTTTCTAAAGCCCGGCACGAGCGATTTGGTGCGTGCCCAGGGGACCTTTATTGGCGAGAAGGAGCTGAAGCGAATCATCAAATATCTCAAAGATGTTGCCGAGCCGCAATTCCATCCTGAGCTGACTCAACTAAACAGGATTGATGTGGCCGATATGCAAAAGGACGAGCTTTTTGACGAAGGTGTCCGGATTGTTTTGGAGTCGCAGCGAGGAAGCGTATCACTTCTCCAGCGGCGGCTCAACATCGGCTACGCCCGGGCCTCTCGGATAATCGAGATGATGGCGGCGTCCGGTGTACTGGGTGAATACAAGGGCAGCCAGGCACGCGAAGTTATGATGACGCTCAAGGAATACGAGCAGATGCGTAAACAAGCCGATGAGGAGGTTGCGATACATCAGGGTACAGCCTCGACTGCTGAAACGAATAGGACAAAGCAGCACTATGAGGGCCCTGCTGAGGGTGAATACCATTATGCAGCCGTCGAAAGTGAAGATTAGCAACTAAGCTCACAGCACTCGGCACAGGCAACCGGCCTTTTCGAGAATAACGGAGGATACAAAGCAAGGAGCCGCAGTGTAGAATTCAAAAGTTGATTTGAGATTGCCGACATCGAATCAACACAGAGTAAAGACCGTAATTTCGGGCCTTATATTCAAGCGTGTTCTGCCCACCCGGCCAAGTCCACGGTTTACGTACAGCTTCTTGCCTTCAACCTCATACATTCCCGCGTGAAAACGCCTGTCCCCGGTTTTCCGCAGTCGACCGGCTGAAGACTTCGCTTTTCTTCCATGCGTGTGTCCGCTCATAACAACATTGGCTGCAAATTCACTTAGGTGCTCAACACCGCGGGGATTGTGTATCAGCGCGATGGTCACGTGTTCGGCGGGCACATCAGCAAATGCCTTGTATGGCTGGAAGTCACCGACCTCCAAGTCACCTAATCCCACAAGCCAAAGGGGATGGCCATCGATGTCCAAAACGGTTGATTCGTTCCGTAAAACAGAGATTCCTCTGGCCTCCATGCCCTGTATCAGCCGACGCAGCAAGTGCTCGCGCCTGTGGTCGGCCAGGCTGCGAATACCATAATCGTGATTACCCAGGCAGGCATAGACGCCGAATCGGCTCTTGATGCTGCCAAGCAAATCGACGACTTTCTCCCTGTACCTGCCTCGAAAATCATACGTGATGTAATCTCCCGTCAATACCACAACATCGACGTCGAGAAGATTTATCCGCTCAAAGCAACGACGCAAATACCCGCTGCTCACAGTCCTGCTATGATGAATGTCGCTGATATGTGCGATGCGAGTTCCATGCAATCGGCGATGAGAACTTTTCAGATGCAGGTCGATTTCAACTACTTCAAGCCACTCCGGCCCGATTCCGTCAGCATCAACCGCCCAACGAGTGCAGAAACCAAGTGCCCCTAAAGTTGCACCTTTCAAATAATGTCCTCGCTTAATTGATTCTTCGCCACCTGATATTCGTCTAATATCTTTACGCATAATGTGCAATATTGTTAGCCACCAGATTGTATGTGCTATACGGTCAAAACAATCGACAGGTTCAAAAAAGTTTAGTCGAGAATCCAGGCATTAGGCAACCTGTTTGAGGCCGAGGATGCTTGTCCAAAACGGCAAATAAGAGCCTCAACATTACATTCCATCAATCACCCCGATACGAAACGACATTTTGCAAGCCTACGACTTAGTAACAAATAAAAAGCATGTCTTTTATATCGGGTTTTACTCTTATTTTCGGAGTAATTATCCATTTATTTCCATTTTTTCTTGGAAAAAACGATTTTTTTACACTGATAAGCTGTTTTTGGGGGAAAAGGGCTTGATTAGCTGGTTTGAATCGACTATAGTTCCGCTTTTGAAATAGCTCTGTCGCAAGGGGTAGCAAAAAAACTAAAAATGTAAAGTTTAAAGTGTAAAATTAGAAACAGGTAAATTAAGGCTCTTTCTGATTTTTAGTCTGCAATTTTTAGTTTTTTGGGGTCAGCAGTTTTCACGGCGTGGCTGACTCAAGCCTCCGACAGGTGGTTCCCATTTTGCAATGAAGTGCAAAATGGGGGCCCGTAGCCAAACCGGGCCGATATAAGACGGTCTCCGTGACAAGCAGCTTGCTATTGATTATTGATGGTCTAATACCCGGTGGTGTAATAGGTAACACATGGGCTTTTGGTGCCCACGTTCCAGGTTCGAGTCCTGGCCGGGTAGGAATTGAATCGTGAAGGCACACCATTTTGCATTTTACTGCAAAGTGGGAACCTCCATGCGTATCTCGTAAAACGAGATGCACATAACGGAATACGAAATATTATGGCGAAAAAAGCGGCAATAATTCTGGCAGCGGGTATCAGCAAAAGGATGAATACCCTGCTTCCAAAAGTGCTGCATGAGGTGTGCGGTCGGCCTATGCTGGCTTACGTGCTCGACGCGTGTCGGCAGGTGGGCATGGCAAAAATATATGTTGTGGTTGGATTCGGCAATGAACAGATAACAGAAAGATTTGGCCGGCCCAAGGATATTGTCTGGGTCCATCAGGACCAGCAGAAGGGAACTGCCCATGCGGTTTTGTGCTGCAAAGAACATCTTAAGGATTTTGTTGGCGATACACTTGTGCTATGCGGTGACGGGCCTTTGATCCGGGCCGCAACCTTAACAACACTGATAGAAAAGCACGAAGCAAACCAACCGACAGCAACATTGGCAACAGCCATTCTTGACAACCCAACAGGATACGGCCGGATAATCAGAGACGAAAATGGCAATATCCGGAGTATTGCCGAAGACAGCGACTGCACAAGTGAACAGCGGGCCATTAAAGAGATAAATCCAAGCTGCTATCTGCTCAACAACAAGGTCCTTTTTGAGGCACTGGAAAAGGTCAAGCCGGACAATGCCAAAAAGGAGTATTACCTGACAGATGTTGTCTCCAATATTATTAAGACAGGTCATAAAGTTTTAGCTGTTAATGTGGTTCGGCCGGACGAAGCCAAGGGTGTAAACAGCAGAGCGCAGCTTACCGAAGCGAACAAGATTATGCAGCGCAGGATTCAACAGGAATTGATGGAAAGTGGTGTGACAATAGTCGACCCTGATAATACCTGGATTGATATAAGAGCACAAATTGGCCTGGACACGGTGATTGAGCCGTTTACATATATTCACGGAGATGTTAAAATCGGCAAGGGCTGTCGTATCGGGCCTTTCGCTCATCTCAGGCACGGAACGGTCCTTGGAAACGATGTTGTCTTAGGCGTTTTCACGGAAGTTAAAAATTCGACTTTTGCTGATGGCGTTCGAGCAAGACACAACATCTATATCGGTGACGCGGCTGTGGGGCAAAATGTCAATATAGGCGCAGGCTTGATAACAGCCAATTTCGACGGCGAAAGCGTCAACCGCACAAATATTGGCGATGATTGCTACATCGGTTCAGGTGTCGTCCTGATTGCGCCGCTCAAGTTAAAGGCAGGGACCCGGATAAGTGCAGGAACAATAGTATCTCAGGAAAACATAAATAAATCAGAAAAAAAGGAATAAAACGGAACCCGGTAAAAAGGAAAAGGCATGATGTTTCTAAATGACAATCTGAAGTTATTCTCCGGCAGCAGTAACGTAGGATTAGCCATGGCTGTTTGTAAATACCTGGGGCTTCCACCCGGGGGCGCAAAAATTGAGCGGTTCGCAGATGGCGAGAAGCTCATCAGAATTGAGGATGATGTACGAGGTCGGGACTGTTTCGTTGTACAATCAACGTGCAAGCCTGTTGATGAGCATCTGGTTGAGCTTTTAATCTTTCTGGACTGTCTGCGAAGGGCCTCCGCCTCCCGCATCACTGCTGTTATTCCCTACTTTGGATATGCCCGGCAGGACAGAAAAGATGAAGGACGGGTACCCATTACAGCCAAACTCGTGGCAAACACTATTACTACAGCAGGGGCCGACAGGGTCCTGGCCATCGACCTGCACGCGGCTCAGGTGCAGGGTTTCTTCGATATACCGGTTGACCACCTTTGCGGCGAGCTCGTATTGAGCAGATATTTCAAAGACAAGAAAATCAGCAACCTGACAATCGTGTCGCCCGATGTCGGTAATATGAAGATTGCTTCCAGATACGTGGAACGCTTAGGCGGCGAACTGGCAATTGTGCACAAAAAACGATTGAGTGGCAGTGAGGCAATCGCACAGGAAATCATCGGTGATGTTAAAGGCAGAAATATTGTGATGTGCGATGATATTATCGCCACCGCCGGAACGATTTGTAGTGCGGCAAAGCTGGCAAAGGAACGCGGAGCTGAGAAAATATATATCGGTGCTACACATGGCGTTTTCGCGGGGCAGGCATTAGAAAGACTTAAAGAGGCCCCGATTGATGAAATAGTAGTCACCGACACAATACCGCTGACCCCAGAAGCCCAGAAGTGTGGCGATATCAAAGTGCTAACTGTATCGTCTATGTTAGGCGAAGCGATAAAGAGAATTCATAGAAATGAATCGGTTAGCAACCTATTCATTGAACATTGATAATTGTAAGAGGAAATTATGGAAAAAAGTTTGCGACTGATTGCGAAAATTCGGGAACATACCGGCTCAAAGGCGACTGCCAGAGAGCGCGAGCAGGGCCGGATACCCGCTATTGTCTACGGCCACAAAGAAGAGCCGGTGGCTATTTCGTTGGATGCACATAATCTGGTCGAGGGCCTGCATCACGGGCATCGGCTTATGGATGTGCAGGTAGGTAAAAAATCACAAAAGATGCTCGTTAAAGAGCTACAGTACGACCATCTCGGCAAAGATATCATTCATGTAGACTTGATGAGAGTCGACATAACCGAGACCATCAAAGTAACGGTTCCTATCGAGCTTAAAGGAACGGCAAAGGGCACACACGAAGGAGGCGTTATCAGCGAGCACACAGACCATATTGAAATAGAGTGCCAGGCAGCAAAAATCCCGGAAAGTATCGTCGTCTCGGTATCAGAAATGGATGTTGGTGATACCCTGCATGCAGGCGACATCGAGCTGCCGGCGGGAACGCAGCTTTCAAGCTCGCCGGAAACGCTGCTTGTTACCTGTAGTCTTGTCACCGCAGCTAAAGCAATGGAAGAAGAAGTCGAAGAAGCAATAGAAGCTCCTGAAGTCATTACCGAAGCTAAAGAACCTAAAGAAGAGGAACCTTCAGACAAAAAGGCCAAAGAGTGAATAATCCTCGGGTAAAGTCGTCGGCTGTCAGTGGGCTTCTAAAGCGCCTGTGGCGTGTACCGAAAAGAGATTTTGAGGCTATGGCCGGTTGTAGGAAGATTGTCGTCGGCCTGGGTAACCCGGGCGATAAATATGCAGATACGCGGCACAACGTTGGTTTTAAGGTAATTGATACTCTGGCAGAAGTATTAAAGACGGACGTAAGAAAAAAGAAATTCGGCGCTCGTGTAGGTTTTGGAGAATTTGCAGATAAAAAGTTGATATTGTTCAAACCGTGGCAGTATATGAACCGCAGCGGCCAGGCAGTTGCCACGGTGATGGGTTTTTATAAAGTTGGTTTGAACGATTTGCTCGTCGTACTCGATGATATGGCGCTTGAGCCGGGCAGGATTCGGATTAGGACAAAAGGTTCAGCCGGCGGCCATAACGGTTTGGCCGACATTATCGAAAAGCTCGGCACAGAAAGTTTCAGCCGGCTGCGTATCGGTATCGGCCAAAGCGGCAAAGAAGATGCAGTCGATTTTGTCCTCGATAAGCCGGCAAAGACAGAAAGATTGGCGCTGGATGAGGCAATCGAAAGGTCGCGAAAAGCAGTACTTTGCTGGGTTGAACAGGGCATTGAAGCAACCATGAACCAGTTTAACAGTGGGTAAGAAAAAAAATAAATGCTAATTTAATTTTAACAGGAGGTATTTGGCTTGGAAACTGCCGTCAAAAAACTTTACGAAGCAATGTTTCTCGTTGATTCGGCACAGGCACCAGACTGGGATGCAGTTGTTAAGACTGTCAAAACCATATTGAAAAGGTCTGATGTCGAGATTGTCTCTATACGAAACTGGGCGGAGAGAAAACTCGCTTACGAAATTAATCACAAAAACAGAGGGGCGTACGCGCTTTGTTATTTCAGGGCTGAATGCGATAAAATCCGCAACATAGAAAAGGATGTACAGCTATCGGAGCAGATTATGCGAGTTTTGATACTGAGTGCCGAAACGAGGGAGAAAGAAGCCCTTGAAGGGGACGATTCCCAAACCCACGAGGGCGGCGACTCGCCTGCACCTGCGAAAGCAACTCCCGACAGGGATGGCCAAGCCCAGGATAAAACCGCCGAAATAAAGTCCTCACAGGAAGAGGGCCAAATAGAAACAAAAGAAGATATAACAGAAGAACCGTTGGAAGACCAACAACAAATCGAGAAGCAGGCTCCGGAAAAGACAGACGCTCTGCAGGATTCAGATGAAACTGACGAGCCGGAACAGTCAGCCGAATCCGCCGAAGCGGATACAAGTGAACCTGAGCAGCCGGAAGAGTCGGAAACAAAACAAGATACTACGGAAAAAGACGTTTCGGATTGATGAGCCAGGCCAAATATGGTTTTAATTCAAAACCCAAAACCGGAAAGGGGATTTTGAAATGAGTAATTTCAATAAAGTTTTACTGATGGGCAATCTGACTCGTGACCCGCAACTGTCGTATCTGCCGAGCCAGACAGCCGTTGTTGATTTCGGGCTGGCGGTCAACCGTAAATGGAAAAGCAGGGAAGGCGAGGATAGGGACGAGACGTGTTTTGTGGACTGCCGGGCGTTCGGGCGTACCGCTGAGAATATAAACAAATACCTCAGCAAAGGCAGGCCTCTGTTTGTTGAAGGCAGACTCACTTTCGACAGTTGGACCGCCCAGGACGGCACAAAGCGCAGCAAACACAGAGTTACAGTTGAAAACTTTCAGTTTCTTGGCGGCGCATCGGGTACAGGCGGCGGGAAAACCGAGCAAAAGACGGCAGAGCCGGCCGGTCAATCAGAACAGAGTGTAGACGCAGATGATATACCGTTTTAAGTTATGAGTTCATAGTTCTTAGTTCATAGTATGTTTTGGTGGCCAGCACCACGAACCACGAACTACGAAATACGAAATAAAAACAATGAAAAACGGGGTAATAAATGGCCAGAATACAAAAAGTAGAAACAAATTACAGAAAATCAAACTCTTCAGAGGGTCGGCAAACACGAAAAAGGCATGCCGCCCCCCCGGGTACTCGTGAGCGGACGCAATGTCGGTTTTGCAGAGGCGGGGTAAAATACATCGACTATAAGGATGTGAACACCCTGCAAAAACTGCTGACTAACCGCGGCAAGATATACTCACGAAAACGCAGCGGCAACTGCGCCGGCTGCCAGAGAAAAGCGAAAAAGGCAATCAAACGCGCCAGATATATTGCCCTATTGCCGTTTACAACATAAGGAATATCGAATAACGAATATCCGACTTCGAATTTCGAAATTCCTTTGCTACTCTGCGAAGTGCCTACTCCGCCGAAGCGGCTGCGAAGGCTGGAAGCTCGCTACGTAGCACGAGGTTCGATATTCAAGATTCAAGGAGTCCGAAATGAAGGTTATGCTTTGTGAAGATATCAGCAAACTCGGCTGGCTCGGAGACGTTGTGGAAGTCAATGCAGGCTATGCGCGAAATTATCTGCTTCCACAGGGTCTGGCCAAGCCCGCAACCGAAGACAATCTTCGGTCGATAGCCAAGGAAAAGGCCCGGCGTGCCGAAGAAAGAACGCTCGATGCCGAAAAACTTAAAACGGTTGCAGAAGCGGTGGAAGGCGCCGAGGCGGTCGTCGCCGCCAAGGCCAACGAGCAGGGCGTATTGTTCGGCTCGGTGGGGGCCGCCCAGATTGCACAGAACCTGCGCGAGCAGGGATTTGAAATCGCCGATGAGTTCGTGGATATGCACGAACATATAAAGCATGTTGGAACCGCACAGGTAAAACTTACATTTGCCGAGGACCTGACCGCTACGGTCAGCGTCGTGGTGGTGCCCGAAGGCGGAAGTGTTGAGGCCATAAAGGCCGCCGAGAAGGAAGCCGCGGAAAAGGCCGCACAGGAGGCTGAGGAAAAAGCCGAACAAGAGGCTGCTGAACAAAAAGAAAAAGAGCAGAAAGAAGCAGAGCAAGGAGGTGAAAGTGAGTCGGTTAACAAGGTCAGTTAAGGAAAGAAATGATTCATCGGCGGGATTGGCCAATCGCAGTATGCCCGAATCTCTGGCCGCTGAAGCGGCGGTATTGGGCTCGATGATAGTGGACCCACAGTGTATCAGCCAGGTGGTGGAGCAGTTGAAAACCGAAGCCTTTTACCGAGTCGAGCATCAAATGATATTTGACGCACTGGTGGCACTTTTCGAGAAAAATCCTCTCCAGACAGCGGAGGGGACAGATACCGGCCATGCGCTGGATGCCATCCTGCTTCGCGACGAGCTTGAGAAGCGCAAGCAGCTCGAGGCCGTGGGCGGAGTTGAGTATATCGGGCGGATTATGGATTCTGTGCCTTCGGCCGCCAACGTGATGTATTACGCCGGCATTGTCAAAGACAAGCAACTACTTCGTGAGATGATAGGCGCCGTCAGTGATATTCTGGATGATGCGTACAATGAGCTCGGCGAGCCGAATGAAAAACTCGACGAGGCCGAGCGTAAGATTTTTGCCGTTACGGACAAAAAGATAACCGGTGCCGCCGTGCCGTTAAAGGACCTTGTCACACAGGCCTACGAGCTTATCGAGAAGCGCGAGGGAAGCCTTGTGACGGGCCTGGCGACAGGCTATACCAAGCTCGACGAGCTGACCTGCGGCCTGCAAAACGGAGAGATGATAATTATCGCCGGACGTCCCAGTATGGGAAAGACCGCCCTGGCGTTGAATATCGCCGAGCACATAGGCGTGAAAGATAAGATTCCGGTGGCGGTATTCTCCCTTGAAATGGGCAAACAACAATTGGCTATGCGATTTTTGTGCAGCATGAGTCAAGTTGACTTGCAGTTAGTAAGAAGAGGGATGCTCGACACCGAGTATCTCGAGAAGCTTCAAGATACCTGCGGCCAACTATACGAAGCGCCGATTTTAATCGACGACACCTCGACTCTGACGCCGTTGGCACTCCGCGCCAAGGCAAGAAGGCTCAGGAGCCAGCACGATATACAATGCATTATAGTTGATTATATGCAGTTGATGCACCTGGGCACAGGCAGGGTCGAGTCGCGCCAGCAGGAAATCTCGACCATTTCAAGATATCTTAAGTCCCTGGCCAGGGAGTTGAACATTCCCGTTGTGATTCTGAGCCAGTTGAATCGCTCTCCGGAAGGCAGGGAGAGTCACAGGCCGAGGATGAGCGATTTGCGTGAGTCGGGCAGTATCGAGCAGGACGCCGACGTCGTGATGCTGATGCACCGAGAGGATTATTACCACCGCGGTGAAAAGGATTATGAGGAAAAAAAGACCAACAAGGCGGAGTTGATAATAGCAAAACAGCGCAACGGTCCAATCGGAAATGTAGACCTTGTATTCGTGGAAAAATTTACGCGGTTTGAAAGTGCCTCTTATGCCGATGATGATTCCGCACGGTATGAAAGCGTCGCTTATGGAGAAGAGCCCCCGATTTAGGAAGTAAAAAAACAATGACAAAATCACTTATGTTATTTCCTGTTTTGATTGTGCTTTTAAGCATGAGTCAGGCATATTCACAGTCCCAAGGGGGACACCTCTCGGTGGCAAACAAGACAGAAACGGCAGCCGGCAGATATACTATCGACTCGATTGATTTTGATTCCGGCGGGCAAAAACTAAGCTTTAAAGACAAGAAACTTCTGGAAATACTCGGTTTTGAAGCAGGCGATGACTTCACCTGGGCCCAGAACGGAAGAGACAATCTTCAGAAATTTTATCGCGAAGAAGGATTCGCTTTTGCCGGAGTATCGTTCAAAACCGAGCCCGCCGCCGGCGAAGCAGAGGGGAAATTGAAACTGACTTATACAATCGATGAAGGGCCAAAGGTCAGGATTGGAAAGGTCTCGTTCAGCGGCAATGACAGTATGCCGGGAGATGGGCTTAAAAAGGCATTAAAAACAACAGGGAAAAAATGGTTTCTGTGGCCAAAATATTATGTTGAAGAACAAGTGGCTGAGGACGTCAAAAGGCTCAAAAGTATCTATTGGGAAAAAGGATTTCTCGCTCACGAAATAACATATCACTTGAATCCCGATATTTTCGAGCCGGTCGTCGTCGAGCAAGAGCGTCAGCGAAAAAAGTGCTCCGTCAATATAACTTTCGAAATTAACGAAGGGCCGGTCTATAACGTCGAGAAAGTCCTGCTAAAATTTATTGATACAAAAGGACAAAGCCTCGAAGAAATCGTTCTTAAATCCGTCGACGCAGTTCGTAGGGTGGGGCAAGCTCGCCACCTGCAAAAAAATGGTGGGCTAAAGCCCACCCTACATTACTTCGATGAGAAACAACTGCGGGCACAGGTGCAATTAGAGCCGGCGCAAATCTACAGTGAACGAAAGGCCAAGGCGGATGCAAAGCGGCTGCGTAAGATTTACGGCGAAAACGGCTTCATATATACCCGTGTTCGGCTGACCAGCCCCGTGTTTATTCCCGACTCACACGCCGTCAACATAGAATATGAAATATTTGAAGGCCGGCGGTATCGAATCGGCCGGATTGATGTAACCGGAAATAAGGAAACAAAAGACATAACTATCCGGCGGATATTGGACGAGTATGACTTCTTTCCGGGCAATCTATACAACGCAGACTTAGCTCCCATAGATGGCGGAGGTGAACTGGAAAAAAGGGTACAAAGAATGACATTAGCCGATGCTGTCTCTGTCGCGCCGATGGGCGAGGCATACGGTCCTGAGGACTCAAACTTACTCGGCCAGGACGTCGAAGCAAACATAAAAGAGGGTTTGACGGGTAACATCCTGCCGGGCGTCGGTGTGAGCAGCGACTACGGCTTTATAGGACAACTGGTTTATGACGAGCGCAATTTCGACATTACGGACTGGCCCGAAAGCCTTGGAGAACTAATCCCCGGCAGGTCTTTTAGAGGGGCCGGACAAACTTTCAGAATCGGCGCCGAGCCCGGCACGGAAGTAAGCCAGTATACCGTCAGCTTCGGCGACCCATATTGGGGGGGTGAACCGAACAGACCGATACGACTGGGTGTTACCGGTTCGAGCTGGGAAAGGCAGAGAGAGAGTTTTGACGAAGGAAGACTAAAGGGATATGTCGGATTCGAGAGGCGATTTGACAAAGGCCGTTGGCGCAGGAGCATCGGCTTCAGGTTCGAAGATGTTGATATTGACAGTATCGATGTCGATGCTCCGACAGAAATCAAATCCGTGGAGGGTCGTAATATTCTCGCAGGAATCAGGTTCGGCATTGAAAGAAATTTAACCGACGATGAATTCGACCCGACTACGGGTTCTGTCTTTGACGCCAGTTACGAACAGGTATCCGGTGATTACACTTTTGGGATATTAAAAGGCACCCAGAGATGGTACAGGACGCTTCATGAGGATTTGGCCGAACGAAAAACTGTTCTGGCGATAAAACTGCTGGCGGCAACTACGATAAATAACGCACCGCTTTTTGAGAAATTTTACGGCGGCGGCACGAGTACTTACGGTATAAGGGGTTTCGATTATCGAGGCGTAAGCACAAGAGGTCTAAATACGGTTACGCTGGCCAGTGACGACCCAATAGGCAGCGACTGGATATTTCTGGCTAACACCGAGATAACAGTGCCTCTGGTCAGCGAAAGCCTGTCTGCGTTGTTCTTCGTTGACAGCGGAACGATTGATTCGGGCAACTACCGTGCCTCAGTGGGAACGGGAATACAGATAATGCTTCCTCAGTGGTTTGGGCCCGTTCCGATGAGGTTTGAACTTGCAGTGCCGATGCTGAGAGATGAAGATGACGAAACTCGGGTATTCAGCTTCTCCGTCGGAAAGCTGTTTTAACCCGCTGCTGTTCTCGGCAGTTGAAAAATATAAAACGAGAAATTCAAAGATTCTTCGACATTTAGTCGCCCAACAGTAAACAGAAACTTAAGTTAGGAAAGTGGAAATTATGGATATTAGAAAAAAGAATTGGCCCTTCGTTTTGGTGGCAATTTTGTTGGTCACCCTAAGCTCAGGTTTTATTTTTGACTGGGGGAAAAAGAAGGCCAATGACCCGAACCAGACGGTAACTACAGCTAAACAGGCGGAGAATTTCGCCGCGCAGGATGAGAAAATCACCGAGCTAAGCGGGAAAATCGCCGAGCAGGATAAGCTGCTTGCCGCTCAGGAAAAGAAATTTTCCGAATTTACAGGTATAACGGAGAAGCTCGATAAGATACAGGCAGAACTGAATACACGCAGGATTGACATCAACGATTCCGATATGTCACTGATACGGGAGATAATCGAAAAACAGGTGAAGCTTAATGTCAGAAAAGCGGAAATGCCCGGGGCCGGCGTTGTCAGTATTCGTAAAATCTTTCGGGATTGCAAGAGAAGCGCAAAATACAGACAGGATTCCAACGCTGAACGGCAGAAAATTGATGCAGAACTGACCAGCCTGGACAGTGAAATCAAGGCCCAAAGGGCGGCACTAAAGACATTAAAAATCGGCAGTGAGAGCTACCTTGCACAAACCAGGGAGATTTTTGAAAAGCAGGCAAACCTGCAGGCTCAGCAGGAGTTTTACAAACAGTATCTGGCGTTGAAGGAACAGAAGATAACCGAGGAAATTTATACGGACATTTTGCGGATAACCGGCGAGATTGCAAAAGAAAAGGGCCTGGACTGGGTGTTTGAAAAAAGCGAACCCGAAATTCCCGCGTTAACTCCCACCGAACTTGAACTGTCTATGGGGATGCATAAATTGCTGTATGGCGGCGGGTGTGTGGATATTACCGAGGAGGTAATAACTCGGTTGGACTCGTAGGAAAGGCTTTGAGTTATAAATTATGACTCAAAACCAAGAGGATTTTGTATGAGATTAACGGTTGCACAATTAGCCGAAAGGCTCGGTGCAGAGCTGGTTGGTGACGGCTGCGGGCAGATAAGCGCTGTCGGGACGATAGAGGCCGCCGGCGAGAACGAAGTTGCTTTCGTCCGTGGCTCCAAACAAAACCACGTTCATTTTGGAACTACCGCAAACGGCAAGCATATATCAGCAGCCAAACAGTCCCTTGCCGGTGCGGTCATCACCGGCATGCGAATCGAGGATTTGGACAAACCTCAATTGATTGTCAAAAACGTCAATGCCGCCCTGATAGAAGCATTGAGTATTTTTGCGCCCGAGTTGAAACCTGTAACCGAAGGCATTGACCCAACCGCAAAGGTCGCCGATAATGCCAAGATAGACTCCGGCGCTGCCATCGGCGCCGGCGTAGTAATCGAGGATGGAGCTGAAATCGGATTAAACAGTGTAATTGGAAGCGGATGCAAAATAGGCCAGAACTCGAAGGTCGGCGGAAACTGCCGTCTCGACAGCAATGTTGTGGTTTACCACAACTGCCATATAGGTAATAACGTAGTCATCCAGGCAAACACTACGATAGGCTCAACAGGTTTCGGATATTCACTTATCGATGGCAGCCATAAACTTATTCCGCACAACGGCGGCGTAGTGATAGAGGACTTCGTCGAGATAGGAGCAAACTGCTGCATCGACAGGGCAAAGTTCGGAAACACTACAATCGGGGCAGGGACAAAGATTGATAACCTTGTTCAGATAGCTCATAATGTGGTCATAGGTAAAAACTGTCTTATAGCAGGACTGGTAGGCATTTCCGGCAGCTGCAGGCTCGGCGACGGCGTTATTTTGGCCGGGCAGGTTGGCCTTGCAGATAATATAGAAATAGGAAACGGTGTAATAGTAGGCGCCCAGGCCGGCGTTATGAACGATATAGGGGCCGGTGAAAAGGTACTTGGCTCGCCGGCAATTGACATAAAAGAGGCGCTACGGACGATGAGCCTAACAATGCGCTTGCCGAAGCTGAACAAGCAGTTAAAACAACTGAGCAAGAGGGTGGAAAATCTTGAAAAGACAAAAGAGTAACCGCAGTCCCCGGGGCTCCGCCGTAAGGCGTCCCTAAGCGGACTCGCCCAGAGAACGCCGTGAGCGCAGAGAACAAATTAGATTACAGAGCTAATAAACTATAAATCAAACTCTGCGAGCTCAGCGGTAAAAATGAAAAAATGAAACTTCAAAAGACGATAAAAGGCGAAGGCAGGATTTCCGGTCGCGGAATGTTCGGTGGAAAGGAGGCAAAGGTTGTTTTTCGCCCCGCACCTGTAGATACCGGAGTTGTTTTTGTCCGGACCGATGTACCGGAGGCGGTACGGATTAGCGCCGTTGCCAGTAATCTTGCTCAGCGCAGTCGTCGTACAACGATAAAGAAGGGCCGAGTCAGTATAGAAACAATCGAGCATTGTATGGCCGCCGTCAGCGCATTAACAATTGATAATCTTATCATAGAAGTTGACGGCTCGGAGCTGCCGGCCCCGGATTGCAGCTGCGCCGAATATTTCAAAGTTCTAAAACAAACAGGGCTTATCGAGCAGTCAGAGAAACGTAAAGAGTTTGTCATCAATGAGCCGATTAGCATCGCAGCCGGTGACGCTTCGATATATGCTCTGCCATACACCGGTGACGGGTTAAATATCACTTACGACCTTGATTATGCCGGTCACACCGCCATCGGCAGACAGATTTTTAGCTGTCGGCTTACGTCTGAGAATTTTGAGAGGAACCTGGCGCCGGCCCGGACCTTTTTGCTCGAAGCTGAGGCTCAACAATTCCAGGCCCGCGGAATGGGTACGCATCTCAGCCCTCGTGACATACTGGTTCTCAACTCAGACGGACCCATCAAGAATAAATTCAGATTTCCCAACGAATGTGTCAGGCATAAGATTGCCGACTTGATTGGCGACCTTGCGCTTGTGGGCCGAGGGATTTCGGGCAGGGTTGTGGCCTATAAGAGCGGGCATTCACTGAACCAGCAGCTTGCAAAAAAACTGTACGAAGCGGCCCAGAAACGGGAGAGAATGCAAAAGTACGGTACTGACGCGCTTCTGGATACTAAGCAGATTGCCAGGATTTTACCGCACAGATATCCCTTCCTGCTGGTGGACAAAATAGTGGAAATCGAAGGTGATACATTCATAAAAGGGATAAAAAACGTAAGCTTCAACGAACAGTTTTTCCAGGGTCATTTCCCCGGTACACCTATTATGCCCGGCGTTCTCATCGTAGAAGCGATGGCGCAGGTGTCCGGTTTATTATTTGCACAGCGGCTGGAACACACCGGTAAGCTGGCAGTGCTGTTAAGTATGGATAATGTAAAATTTCGAAAATCTGTTGTCCCCGGCGACCAGCTTGTCCTGACCGCTGAGACTGTGCGTCTTCGGAAAAGAACCGCACAGTGTCAGTGCAGAGCAACAGTAGGTGGAGCGTTGGCCGCTGAAGCCCAGATTAAATTTATGCTCGTCGATGAAGAGAAGGTATAGCAGTATTTTGTATTTCGAGTTTTTAGTCTAAGGTAAAATCCAAAGATGATTAAAGTACATCCAAGTGCAGTGGTTGCAAAGGAGGCTCAGTTAGCCGACGGCGTAACAATCGGGCCCAATTGCGTTATTGACAGCTACGTATCAATTGGCGCAGACACAATCCTTGACGCTAATGTTGTTATCAATAAAAACGTCAGAATTGGGGAAAACAATCACTTTTTTGCCAACTGCGTGATCGGTGGCATGCCACAAATACTCGTCCTGGAACCAGACGCCGAAATAGGAAGGCTGGTAATAGGCGACAGAAACATCTTTCGTGAGCAGGTTACAATCCATCCGAGTGCTGAAAAGGGAAAATCTACAACGGTCGGAAGCGATAATCTGTTGATGATCGGCGTGCACATCGGACACGACTGTACGCTCGAAGATAAGATTGTTATGAGTAACTATGTGCAGATTAGCGGGCATTGCAAAATCGAAACCGGCGCATGGTTCAGCGGTCTGTCGGCTATGCACCAGTTTGTAACCATCGGAAAGTGGTCCTACGCAGCAGGACTTGCCGGAATTAACCGCGATATTCCGCCATTTCTGATTGTCAGCGGGCACTATCCGCCAATAATTCGCGGCGTTAATAAGCGAGGTATGGATCGTGCCGGCTTGAGCGAAGAGCAACAGCATAAAATATTCGAGGCGTACAAAAGGCTTTACCGCAATGATGATACGCTTCTGGAGAATGCAAAGGCACTGGCACAGGAGGACGGACTCGATGAGAACGTTCGGGCCATGGTGGATATAATTCTCAAAAGCAGCGAGCATCGGTACGGCAGATACCTCGAGAAATTCAGATGAGCATAGAAACACGATGCTTTGCCAAGGGCAGAGACGACAAGGAAATTATCCGTGGATAAAATACGCACCGCTGTTATAGGCGTCGGCAAAATGGGGGCGATACACGCGAAGGTCTACGACCAGCTGCCGCAGAGTAACCTTGTTGCCGTCGTTGATATAGATGCTGAGAAGGCAAAACGCACAGCTGACCAGTACGGATGCCTGGCCTTTACAGATTCTGCAGATGTCCTGGACAAGGTTGACCCCGTTAAAAGTTCGTGGATACGGGGGACTGGAGGGTCTTTGGTAGAGACTTTTAACGGGGTTGACGCTGTAACAATAGCGACTCCTACGGTTACACACATGGAGCTGTCAAAAACATTTATCAAACACAAAATTGCAGTGTTAATTGAAAAGCCCCTTGCGACCAATGTCAGAGAAGGCAAAAAGATTGCCGCCCTTGCTCGAAAAAACAACAGCGTCGTGGCAGTTGGCCACTCCGAGCGCTGCAATCCGGTTGTGCAGGCGATGAAAAGGCTTGATATCGAACCGAAGTTTATCGAGGCCAACCGCATCAGTCCTTATCCGTTCCGCTCGACCGACATCGGGGTTGTGCTGGATGTGATGATACACGATATAGATATTATCCTTTCCCTGGCGGCCAGTAAGATTAAGAAAGTGGATGCGGTCGGAGTTGGAGTCATCGCCGACGATAAAGAGGATATATGTAACGCCAGAATCGTGTTTGAGAATGGTTGTATTGCAAATATCACTGCCTCGCGACTTGCTCTTAAAACAGAAAGAAAGGTGCGGGTGTTCAGCCGGCAGGCATATTTGAGCGTTGATTACCTTAAAAAAGGCGGGATGATAATTAAAGCAGACCCGAATATCAACGTCGTCAAGTGGATACAGCAGAGCAGGGAAGACGGTGACTTTGACCTGACTGCGGTAAACTGGCCGGACCTATTGCATATAGAGCATCTTGCTATAGATGATAAAGAGCCTGTCCGTGTACAGCAGGAGGCTTTCCTGGGGGCCGTTGCAGATAAGCAGCTTCGGCCGGAGGTCAGCGTCGAAGAGGGCCTGGCCGCACTTCAGTGTGCTCAGACAATTTTGAACTCAATCAAAAAACATAAGTGGAAAGAAAAAATAGGAGATAACACATAACTAATCAAATGGGCGAATGCGGCTTTGATGACCGGCTGCGGCAGGAAAACAAGTAAGGAGTCGATGGATATGGATATTGGGCCGAAGAAGGTGAAACTGGAAACGAATATGGGGGACATGGTTATTGAGCTTAATGAAGAAGCTGCACCTGTTACGGTAAAAAACTTCCTTCAATATGCAGAGGAAGGCTTTTATGACGGGACTATATTTCACCGAGTGATACCGGACTTCATGATACAGGGTGGCGGCTTCACAGAAGAGATGGCCAAGAAAAAAACGCATCCGCCCATTGTCAACGAAGCAGGCAACGGGTTGAAAAATGAACGAGGTGCTGTCGCGATGGCCCGGACCAGCGATCCCGACAGCGCTACCGCCCAGTTTTTTATCAATCATACAAACAACGACTTTCTAAATTATATCGACGACAACAATCCCGGGTACGCTGTATTTGGCAAAGTTATCGAAGGGATGGAGACAGTAGATAAAACCGCAACGGTCAATACCACCAGTCAGAAGGGCATGGATGATGTCCCCGTTGAGCCGGTCGCAATAAAAGCAGCTACTGTAATTTCGGACAAGTAGGGTCGTGCTCCGGTCAGGCTTTTAATCTTAGCCGGCTGACCAGTTGGTGAGCGAGGCGGGTCGGCTCAGGCAGACGATATTTGGTTGTGCAGCCGAGGGTGATTTTAATCGCCTCTTCGAGCAGACACTTGTTGCCCACCGAAACAAAAACCGGCTTCACATTCGTACGAGTTCGAACTACCGCGCCGATAGTCTCGTATTGAGTATCGTGTTTTGAGTGCTGCGTAACTTGTTTCACGCCTTTTTTATCTTTCAACAGGCTGTAGGTGCCTTTTTCCGTCGGTGGTTCCTCAAAGAGACCTGTGAGTCTGCTTTTTGCGCAGCCGATGGTCGGCTTATCGAAAAACAGGCCCAGATGCGCCGCCAGACCTAACCGCCGGGGATGGGCAATGCCCTGGCCGTCGATAATGAACGCATCCGGTTCATTTTTGAGCTTCTTGACAGCGGCGATACAGGCCGGGGCCTCGCGAAGAGAAAGCAGGCCCGGGATATAGGGAAAGGTCACTTTTCGTAAAGCATTCTCGGTTTCTACGGGAGCAAAGTCCGGCAGTTTGAGCACAACGACGGCGGCAATGATTTTTTTACCGTCCTTGCTAAAGGCACAGTCGATACCAGCAATTAGTTTGGGTTGTTTTTTTAGGCGTATAAGTTTTACTTTAGGGGCGAGCTTTTTCTGACAGTCCCGCGCCTGTGAGTAAGACAAATTCCAGCTATGTAAATCCTTTGTCCACATAGTTTTTACGGATTCCTGCCGCGCACGAACGACAAATTGTTCAATGAAAACATTTTACCTTCTCGCCGCATTCTGTTACAATCATTAGTTTGGGTTATTGTAGATTTTTCACAAGAGTACCTCTTGTGCCAGCAAAAGGATAATATGGCAAAACAAGCTGAAAAAGCGATTAGGATTACAGGTGCGGCCGAACACAATCTTAAGAATATCAACGTGAGCATTCCGCGTGATAAACTGGTCGTCATCACCGGTATCAGCGGCTCTGGCAAAAGCTCACTTGCTTTCGATACGATTTATGCCGAGGGCAGGCGAAAATACGTTGAATCGCTCAGTGCCTATGCCCGGCAGTTTCTCGAACAAATGCAAAAACCCGCGGTTGGGGACATTACCGGCCTGCCGCCCACTATTGCAATCGAGCAGCGAAGCGCCGGCAGTAATCCCCGCTCGACCGTCGCCACCACTACCGAAATTTATGACTATTTCAGGCTGCTGTTCGCCCGTGTGGGCCAGCCGCACTGCTGGGTATGCGGCAAAGAGATTACAAGCCAGCATCCTTCTCAAATTGTGGAGTCAATACTGGCCTGGCCGGAGGGTACGAAAATCCAGATATGCGCACCGCTGGTCCGAGGCAAAAAAGGCGAGCATAAAGACGTGTTTACCGGCATACAACGTGAAGGCTTCGTTCGCGTGCGCGTCGATGGGGCCGTTTACGATGCGCGCAATGTCCCCGCCCTGAACAAAAATAAAAAACACCATATCGCTGCGGTCGTCGACAGGCTGATTATCAAGGATTCTGTTCGTGTTCGTTTGGTCGATTCCGTGGAGACGGCGCTGAAACTGGCTGACGGGGTGCTTTTGGTGCTCGTGCAGGTGCCGGAAAAGCCCGGTAAAAAACGCAAACAAAAAAAACCAAACTCCTGGAAAGAGGTCATATACAGTGAAAAGTTCGCCTGTCCGAAGCATCCGCAGGCCTCTCTTGAAGAGCTGTCGCCCCGCCTGTTTAGCTTTAACAGCCCTTATGGTGCCTGCAAAAGCTGCGACGGTCTGGGGACCATTCTGGAATTCGACCCCGACCTGATTGTTCCCGACAAGAGTGTCTCGCTGGACAACGGGGCCATCGATGCCTGGCGCAAGGGCGGCAAGAGAATGAATATTTTCTATAACAGGCTGGTCAAAAGGTTCTGCAGGAACGTGGGCATCAAAAAATCGATACCGTTCGAGCAAATACCGGCGGACATAAAAAAGATTTTAATATACGGCACCACGCCGGCTGACAGGAGCAAATTCGGTTTCTCATTCGAAGGCGCAATCCCAAATCTTGCCCGGCGCTGGGAAAACACCACGAGCGAGTATGTCAAGACCAGGCTGCACAGCTATCTTTCAGAGCAGCCCTGCCGAAGCTGCAATGGAGCACGGCTTCGGCCGGAAGCCGCCGCCGTTACCGTTGGAGGCAAAAATATCAATCAACTGGCCGAGCTTTCCATCGAAAAGGCGCAGCGGTTTTTCAGCAAATTGAAACTGGACGAAGAAAAGACCCTGATTGCCGCCCAGGTGTTAAAGGAAATAAAGGCGAGGTTGAGGTTTATGGTCGATGTCGGGCTCGAGTATTTAACGCTGGACCGCAGGAGCAGCACGCTTTCAGGCGGGGAAGCCCAGCGAATTCGCTTAGCGACACAGGTCGGCAGCGGTCTGGTCGGGGTCTGTTACGTGCTTGACGAGCCGACAATAGGTCTGCACAAACGCGACAACAGGCGATTGCTCGGAATACTGCAGCAGCTCAGCCGAATCGGAAATACCGTTATAGTAGTCGAGCACGATGAGGACATTATCAAAAGTGCGGACCACATTATTGATATTGGCCCGGCGGCGGGAGCGCAGGGCGGCCAGGTCGTTGTACAGGGCAGTTTCAAGAAGATAACCGAATGCGCCGAGTCGTTGACAGGACAGTATCTGAGCGGCAAAAAGAGGATAGCCCTGCCTGCGAAAAGACGCAAGTACAACCTGAGAAAATGTATCGAAGTCAGGGAGGCCGCCGAGAACAATCTGAAAAATATCGATGTGAAATTCCCGCTCGGTGTATTTAGCTGCGTGACGGGTGTTTCGGGGTCGGGCAAGAGTTCTTTGGTGAGCCAGATTCTGCTGCCTGCCTGCAAGCGACGGCTTTATAACTCGCGTGAGAGGCCGGGTAAGCACAAGACCATTCTTGGAACCTCACAGATTGATAAGGTCATAGAAATAAACCAGTCGCCTATTGGAAAGACGCCGCGAAGCAACCCGGCGACATATACGGGTCTGTTTGACGAGATAAGAAAGCTGTTCAGCCTGACGCGGGAGGCGAAGATTCGCGGCTATAAACCGGGCCGATTCAGCTTCAACGTCAAAGGCGGCCGATGTGAGGCCTGCCGGGGACAGGGCACAAAGAAAATCGAGATGCACTTTCTGCCCGACGTTTACGTGACGTGCCAGGCGTGCCGGGGCAGGAGATACAATCCCGAAACGATGCAAGTCACCTACAAAGGTAAAAATGTTGCCGACGTGCTGGATATGAGGGTAAAAGAGGCGCTTGATTTCTTTGCCAACTTCCCGACAATTATCAGGGTCCTGCGGACACTCTACGACGTCGGGCTTGGCTATATGCAGTTGGGCCAGGCCTCCACTACTCTTTCGGGCGGCGAGGCGCAGCGGGTAAAGCTTTCCTCAGAATTAGGCAAGGCGTCCACGGGACATACCCTGTACCTGCTTGATGAGCCGACAACGGGGCTGCACTTTGCCGATATTCATAACCTGTTGAATGTCCTGCAGCGTCTGTGCGATATGGGCAATACCGTTGTCGTCATCGAGCACAATCTTGACGTTATCAAGATGGCCGACTACATCATCGACCTCGGCCCCGAAGGCGGTGACGCCGGCGGCAGGATTGTTGTAGCGGGCGAGCCTAAGGAAATCATCAAAAACAAAAAAAGTTATAC
>CAYVIT010000021.1:28027-34882 GCA_964451425.1 uncultured Pirellulales bacterium | reverse complement strand
TGCTGGCGGCCTTGCAACCTGGCAGACGCCCTCTATTGGTGGCGATAGCGACTGGCTCATCTCCGGGAGTGATATGTATTCAATCCCGTCCGGCAACGTCGGTATCGGAACAACAACTCCAAGAGGGAAGTTAGACGTTAAAGGCGAAGGAAGTAATATTTATCTGGATACAGGGACGGCCCAGATATATATCGGTGACAAAAGTGGTTTCGGCGACGAAACGCTTTTCACTCTGGACGATAGTGCCGGTAAATTCACCTTTGAGAATGGCAATGTCGGCATCGGCACAACAAGTCCAGGTGCAAAGCTGGATGTTGCGGGCGATGTTAAAATCAGTGGGTCAAGCACGGGCGGGACTATTGCTGCCACCAATAGCAATGCCTCCGGCTACGGCGTCTATGGTGCGGCGACAACCGGCGGGGACGTAACGAATTACGGAGGATATTTCGAGTCGCCGAGTAAATTTGGAGGTGGCGTTTATGGCCTGGCAACAAACAGCTACGGCGGCAAAGGCGTATGGGGCAAGGCCACCGGTGATGCAGGTATTGGAGTTTATGGCGAGACACTGGGGAATATCAACCCCGCTGTCATGGGTGTTGCCTCGAACACGTCGGCCGGGAAGGGCGTCCTTGGTAAAGCCGACGGCACTTCCGGTATCGGGCTTTACGGTGTGGCATCGGCAGCCAGCGGTACAAATTACGGAGTTTACGGAACGACAAACAGCCCCACCGGCTACGCCGGGTACTTCAACGGAAACGTCAAAATCACGGGCGCAGGGAACGGACTGGTTTTCCCGGACGGAACCAAACAAACCACAACAGCGTCGGAGCAGCAGGTGTACTTTTCCGTCAAGCGCGACGCCAGCTACACATTCCCCAAATACATAGTGAGTCAAGTTGATTTCAGCAGCAACTCCACAGTCTGGGAAAATGAGGGTGGCGGGTTTCATCAGGCATCGAGTGAGTTTGTCGCTCCAGTATCAGGGATTTACACCTTTCATGGGTGCCTTAACTTTGAGAACCTTGACGCCGGGGACTTAATCTATGCCCAACTTGCTGTTGTACTTTCGAGATTTTATGAGGGCTCCTGGATACATGTCAACGGCTCGACGGGAAGTTCGGAAATCAACATTACGGTACATCTAAATGCCGGGGATCACGTTTCCCTCAAAGGTTATGTATCCTCATCATCAACGGTTCTGCTGTATGGGAATTCAAGCAATTATGCTTTTACGTATTTCAACGGCGCACGGGTATTTTAGCCGGGCGATCGGATATAAACGGAAAAAAGGAGATTTGGTTATGAAAGTGCTTAAACACAGAGTTATTCAAAGCAGGATGCCGGGACTGCTGGTTTTGGCCTTGCTTGGTTTTGTCGGCCTTAGAAACGCCGCTGCGTCGCAATACATTCTGGATTGGCATACGATAGACGGCGGCGGCGGAAGAAGCAGCGGTGGGCCGTACGTGCTTACCGGCACGATTGGTCAGCCGGACGCCGCCTACTCAGCGGGCGGTGATTACGAGCTGCTCGGCGGCTTCTGGACGGGCGGGCCATTATGCTTTGTTGATTTCGAGAGCTTTGCGAGGTTCGCCGAATACTGGGGGGATGAGTCTTGCGACGAAGGCAATAACTTTTGTGATGGGGCCGACTTCGAGCCCGACGGCGATGTTGACTTGGTCGACTTAGGATTGTTTGTTGATGAATGGCTCTGCTACTGCCCGGCGGGCTGGCCGTTAAAGTGAGAGTGAGGGATGATGGACGATGGACGATAGATGACAGAGGACAGATGACGGACGATGGATGATGGACGACGGACGATAGAGGACAGAAGCTTGTATAGCAGATTGCGTATGGCGTATGGCGAGGAAAGATAATTTCATATTTCAGATCTCAGATTTCAAAATGGCAATGAAATTGCCGTGATGCCTGACGGCACGTTACAATTTGACTTGGGCAGGCTTGCCCGATTCGTGCGGTTCTCCGCGAAACCTTCGCCTACTGGCGTCTTACATTTGCCTATTAGCAAACATACTGGTATTTTAACAGATTTTCAAACAATAGTCAACAAAAAAAATGACCAAAAATGAACTTTTTTTTGGTCATTCGAATTTGGGTTGGCGGATTAGGAAGTTGGGGTGGGGTGGTAGGAGCGGTATAAGGGTACTTAAAAAGCATTTTTTTCTTGAAAATGAGAAAGCAATCTGGTATTGTACGTATTGCTATAACTTTGTCAGAAGGAGGAAATGGTAGGAAAAAAACGGACCTATCATATAAAATTCGCAAAAAATCACGAAAAAGTATCGGTGTGCGGTGTGCACCGCCAACAACGTTAGAAATTCTACAAGGAGAAATGATGGAGTACAAACCCCGTTAGAAGTGAGTCGGCAACTTCTAACGGGGCAAAAAAAGCAAATTTCTAACGGGGTGAAATATCAACAATTTTTTGAAAGGGTGAACAAATGAAAACTACAAAAATGTCAACAATTGTGGTTTTGGCTTTGGGCCTGATGGTCTGGCTGAACACAGCCAGTAAGGCGGCTCCATTAGGTACAGCCTTTACTTATCAGGGGCGGCTGATGGATACCAACATTCCGGCGAACGGGCTTTATGATTTGCAGTTCAAAATCTACGACCATGCCGATCCGTGCAGCGGGGTGGAGGTGGCGCCACCGGTGCTTCTGGAAGATGTGGAGATTTTAGACGGTTACTTTACGGTAGATGTGGATTTCGGAGAAGGTGTCTTTATGGGTGATGCCCGCTGGCTTGGTGTTGGAGCGCGCCCGTGGGACAGCGAGGAACCACTTGAAGATTTTGGAGATCCTCAACCGATGGGCCCGGCACCCCACGCCACCTATGCTGATAACGCAGGAAAGCTCAATGGAAAATTGTATACGGAATTTGCAAATGTTGATATGACAGGCACGTCCGGCTTCCTTCCGAAATATGCCAGTTCTTTTCAACTCACAAAATCAGCGATATATGAGCAAAGTGGTAATGTGTGCATTGGCGCTGTGGGGACTACTCAGGATAAACTGGATGTGTGGGGTGATATCAGAATTAGAGGCGGTAATATTAAGGATAATGCAGGTAGAATACGAATTACGATGTATTCAGCCGGTGACATGAGTTTGAGAGATTCCGCAGGCGCCGAAGTTTTCAGAATTAGTCAAAACAGCAATGTGGGCATCAATACCGGTTCAGGTTCTATACTTCAGCAAGACTTAGAAATCAAAGGTGGTGTCTTCATTGACCACAGCGGCAGTAATAATCCTCTTGGCGATGCAAGAGTTGCCTTTGTCGTCGACGGCAAGGAAAATAATGATATTATGCATCTTCGCGACTATGACTCGGATATTAAAGTGGTGGTTAAGAAAGACGGCAAGGTTGGTATCGGTACAACGGAGCCTGAGCAAACGTTAGAGGTCGAAGGCGGCGTCTATATTGACCTGAGTGAGTCCCACTGGCCGGTTGATAACCCAAACGTGGCGCTTACTGTTAACGGAGGCTGGGATGAATATCTGACACCTTTTGACATTGCCCATTTTCGTGATGCCAACGGTGTCATCAGGGTAAAGATTGACGGTAAAGGCAATCTTGCGGTCGGCTCATGGGACCCGGATTTTCTCGACATGAATTCGCCCACCGTGGACGTAGGAGGAACAATAAGGGTAAAAGGACCAGCGGAGTTTGAGGCGTCACTGGATATAGGCGGTAGTGTGGACGTAAATGACGGAGCGGATATAGATGGCTCTTTCAATGCAAATGGGCCCGTCACATTTACGAACCTGGCTTTTGGAGGCGGTGAGACAGTTGTGGTGGATCCCGAAGGCACATTGTTCAAGGTGGGCTCAAGTAAGCGATATAAGACGAATATAGAAAACCTTGAAACTAATCCTGATATGGTTTTGCAACTTCAGCCGGTGAGATTTCAATGGAAAACAACGGGGCACAGAGATATAGGGCTGATAGCCGAGGAGGTCGCGCAGCTATCGGAGGATTTGGTGATATACGACAAACAGGGAAGACCAGATGCCGTTAAATATGACAAGGTCAGCTTGTATCTGTTGGAAACTGTAAAAGAACTCAAAGCAGAAAATGATTTACTGAAGCAGAGACTTGATGCTTTGGAAAAGACGATAGCACAACAACACATTAATAGTGTAAAAGGAGATGCACGATGGTATTAATTAGCTCGAATAAATATATTAAAAATTGTGCTGCCACACTGTTGACAATATGTCTGGTTACGATTGTCCCGGCGCTCGGTGATTATGATATTGCCTGGCATACAATTGACGGCGGGGGCGGGGTAAGCAGCGGTGGGCCATATACACTTACCGGCACAATCGGTCAGCCGGACGCTGCCTACTCAGCAGGCGGTGATTACGAGTTGCTCGGCGGCTTCTGGCCGGGTGGGCCATTATGTATAGTCGATTTCGAGAGCTTCGCAAGATTCGCAGAATGGTGGCTTGAACCAGGAACCGGACTGCCGGCTGACCTGTACGAGGATGTTGATAATATTGTCAATGAGCTCGATTTGCAGGTTTTTGTTGATTACTGGCTCTGCTACTGCCCGGCGGGCTGGCCGTTGAAATGAAAATAGAAACCGGCTTGCCGATCTAATCCGGACAAGCTTTCCAAGCTGTATCCTGAAGTCTAATTGCCGGTCCCATCCTCAAGTGTAATCACCAGCAAAATAGGCTCCACAATGTGTAAGTTATTCAGCAACGGTTCAGTATATTTGATATCTCCGAACTCGGCCCCGCCGAAATGATGCTGCTTGCCTACATGGTTGTTCCAGTCGACGCCTTCCGTGAGGAAACCCTTGTCGCCGTGATGGTGCTTTGAAATTGCCCGCAGAATAGTGAGGGCATCCTGTCGATACGATTCGTTGTTGGTATCAAGATACGCTTCAAGATACGCCAGTGCTGCCTCAGCGTTTTCCCAGAGGTAAGCAGTGTCCCAGGTTTTCTCCATCCATAGCAGGCCCTTTGTCCGGACGCCATTTCGGTCGTCGGTCATTTTGAATCGGTCAAGGCCCGCAAGACATCTGTCGCAGGCAAAGGCGCGGATGTCATCGTCGTCGAGCAGTTGGGCCGCCTGACGCAGCACCCTAAACGCGACGGAGTAGGCAACGTTTTCGTGATGGTCGTAAGTGTCGTGATTGATGCTGCCGAAGATTCCGCCTAATTTCATAAAGACTTTTAGTTTTGCCTTGATTTGGTCAGTATAGTCCGTAAGGTCCTTTTTGGTCAGCTCGGTCATAAGCTGGACTATGAAGAGACCGTCAGCGCTTTTTTCAAAGAGGATGTCCGAGTCGCCGTAGGCGTTGTTGGGGTAGTGCTCGCCCGATGGCTTGCAGCGTCGCGGGAACCAGCCGTTAGGGGTGGATTTTACGTTTTTGTCAATCCAGGCTGCGGTTTTGCGAGCGATTTGACGCATTTTGTCTTTTCGTTGATTGTCCAGCAGGTCGCTGAAGATAAGAAGCTGATATGCAATTTTTGCCATTGAGCCGGGGCAGAACCAGTTACTTTTGTGCTGGTAATTGAGGCAAAAAGTGTTGTCAGTAGTCAGGCGATAACCGGTGATGAAACCTGTATCGTAGTTGATGAAGCCGTCTTCGAGAACGTGGTCGAGCAGCTTTAGTGCCTTTTGAGCGAGCTGCTCGTCTTTGGTATACTTAGCGAAGGAGTAGAGCTCGTATGCTCCACCGACGGCGTTTGCGGCCCAGCCGGGGCCTTCGAGGTTTCCGAAATCGTGCCAGCCCATAATGTCGCCGTCTTTATCGACAAAGCTCGACTTACAGGCCAGCTTACCGTCAAAAGGGACGAGGGTGCCCTCCGCAAAACGCACTGAGTCCCGAGCGGAATCAAGTATCGTATACTTCGGATTCTCCGGCAGAAAGAAAGCGGAGGTGACATCTTCCAAAACTAGAAGATAGTCGATGCCAAACATATACTTCTTAACGGCCTTTTCATTTGCGCCGATGATTTCAACTCTCAGTTTATGCTCGCCTTTGCCAAGTTTATGAATACCCATATCCAGAACGCCCGTTGGTATGACGCCGTTGTTATAAAGGTCGATAGGCTCGCCGAGCTTTTTACCATCCAGATAAAGTTGCACAATGGCATAGTCAATCGCCTTGGTAAGCTGCATCTTCAATCTATACGCTGCGGTTTTCTGCACGGGCACAGCCAAATCGAGCGTGTCGCCGGGTTTTGCTTCGAGCCACCACAGGTGTGCTTCGTCGCTCCAATCGGAGCCGTAACCGCTCATATCCTGAATGTTGGTATTGCCGCCGGTTTTCGAGAGAATCTTGAGCTTTTCACCTTCCAAAGCTCCCTTGACTTTGAAAACCTTTATTGCGCTCCAGTATCCCTTACGTTCTGTAATAGGTGCAGGTTTGTAAGGGTCGACCTGGCCCGCGGCCTGATACCAGTATGCGGTAGCGGCGTAAAGTGTAGGTTTGCTATTGGGATAGTATTTCTCAATCGCAGCCTCGAAAGATTTCTGGAAGGGGACGTTGTCAGTGATGTGCCAGCGGTTGACCGAGACGTGACCCTTGTTGTTCATGCTTATTGTCTGATTGTGGTAGCAGTTTTGGAAGAGAGTGGGGTTGCACCAGGCGTAGCCGAAGTAATCTTCGGAGCCGGTGCCGATAGTGGAGGGGAATTTCTCGCCGTCGACGAAGAATTTCTCGTCTCCTTCGCCCCACCATCCGCCTCTTGGGTTCCAAACGTGCAGCATAACGCCGCAGAAGCGCCCCCTTCCCTGGGTCTTGAGCATCGTCCAATCCACGCACCCAGGGCTGTTGCGGCCCGGCTCCTCTGGCAGGAAAGCGTCGCGGTGCCATTT
>CAYVIT010000021.1:18148-27927 GCA_964451425.1 uncultured Pirellulales bacterium | reverse complement strand
AAGCGTCGCGGTGCCATTTCGCGTGAAACCTTCCGAGTGTTTCAATCGGTTTTGTCAGAGGGACATCCGTGATTGAGAAGATGATCTTCCGTGTCTTTTCGCCGTCATTGGTCACTTTAACAACGGCTGATTCGGCAAACGGCATATACCAATAGCTATAGAAGCCCTCGTCCGTCATTCCGAGGGGCAGTGACTTGTATTTGTTGACACCCGGCGCGGTGCCGAAGAAATCACCCAAAGGCACGCGTACAGACGGCTCTTTCTCGCCATCCCAGTATATCTCCAAAACAAGCTCACGCAGGATTTCCCGATCGTCTGGTGATTCGGGCAAATCCATCTTGACCTTGATTGCTGTTATCGCGCGGGGACCCTTTAACTTGACAACTCCCTGTGTCTGGCCATGGATAACCTCCGTATAGTCGTGGCTGGTCATCCAGCCGGTGGGACGCGAGCGTGTCGGGTCGAAGCCCTGGGTGAGAATCTTTGCGGCCTTGTCGAGAGCGGCGGTCTCTTCGGGCGAGAGCTGTCGTTTGAACGTCGGCACGATAGTGCCCTTTGGGTACGTTGTGTATGTGAAATGGTAGTACGCTCCCCAGTCGCCCTCGGCGGTAATCTTGCACGATTTTTGATATGGAATGGGCACATAACAGTTCTGCCCACGGGCTGTTTCATGTACGAGCGCAGGACGTGTAAACGGCTCATACTGACGGTTGAAATAGCCTAAAAATGGCAGGTCAACAGCGGGCTCGGCCGCGCCGTCGAGATATATCCTAACATGCCCATCCTTTGCCAGTGCCGACCATATCCGCCAGATAACGCCTGGGCCTTCCATCTCGGCGAAGACCTGTGTGTCACCCTCTTTGCGGATAATACCGCCCCCGTCGCCGTTGGCGAACCAGCCAACGTATTTGCCGGAGGCCTTGTCGTATTTACTCGCCCTGTCGTAGCTGGACCACTGCCGGCATTTTTCACCCGGAGCGGGCAATGTTGCCAACCGCTCTAAATCGGTTAGCCGGTCGATAAGGTCAATATAAGTCAGTTTTTCTGCCGTATTAGCTTCCGCTGCACTTGCAACCGGCGCAGAAATCAGCGACGTGCACCCATAAAAACCACAAACGATGAACACCACGATAAACATCCAGTACTTTCTCATGATTCACTCCTTGCCTTTGATTTGAATTGATTGACTTTAATGTTCTGGAACTTCACAAAGTATGAAACACTTGAGCAAGTTGCAAATATGTTGATTTGGGCTTTCATCTACCCTCATTTTTCTGTCATCAACAAAGATTATGTATGTAATTAGTATTATCTATGGGGATTAGTGTGAATATAAACGCTTTCTTTGTCCAGAATTTTTTGCAGATTTACTCAGTTTTTGAGCTAATACCTTATCCTCTCTGAAGTTAGCTAAATAACATTCAAACAGAAGTGAAACGCCAAGGCTAAGAAGTGTGATTTAGCCGCTTAATCCGGGGCACTGTACCGCGGTTCATCGCATAAAATCAAGGCACAAAACACCTTTTTGAGGACAGTTTACAGGCTATCCCGGCAAGCAACTTAACGGTTTTTCGGCGTTTTTTGGCCGTTTCGACCGTTTAATGTGCTTTTCCCTTCGAATTTTGACTGAAAATTATACAAATTCGACAAAAAAGTTATTGTCATTAATAAGTTAGACGATTATCATAATGAGTTTAGGTATAAGGATTAACGGCTACCAAAGCTAAACTTTAAATTAAGGCGGCAATTAAAATGGCTTTGACGGGATTAGCGAACAGTGCAGAGTAAACGAACAATTGACCTGCGCGGCTGCGCTTTTGCGCATATGGTGGCTTGGAAATCGTTGTTTCTGCTTCAGTGTCGGGAAACGAACGAGGTTTGTTGCCAGCTTCCCATTTTGCGGCAGATTGCAAAATCGGGAGCCTGTCGGAGGAAACTGATGTAGTGTAAGGAAAGACTACAACCTCGAGGCGTTTTTGGCATTTTTGAAGTGGAAGCTATTCAGGTTTCCACTTTTTTTTGCATTTAGTCAAAAAGTGTAAGTTAGGACAAAAAAAAGAATGAATCAGGAACTAATCAGAATTGTCGACAACATCGCACGCGATAAGAATATCGACAAGGAATCCTTATTCGTCGATTTGGAAGAAGCTATGGTCTCCGCGGTACGGAAACACTTTGGTGAGCCGGAGAGCAAAATAGCCGTGCACATCGACAGGAGCACCGGCCAGGTTACGGCCTCCAGGGACGACGACCCAATCGATATAAGGCAGCTCGGTAGAATCCCCGCTCAGACGGCCAAACAGGTAATGATCCAGAAGATAAGGGCCGATGAGCGGGATAGTATCTATGCCGAGTTCGTCCAGCGAAAAGGTGAAATCGTAAGCGGCTCTGTTGTGCGATATGAAGGCGGAACACTGATTGTTAATTTGAGCCACTGGGCTGAAGGCTTTATGCCAAAAAACGAACAGATAATGGGCCAATCACATCGACCGAGTGAAAGAATTCGATGTTTGATTCTTGATGTAAAAGAAACCTCAAATCAGGTTAAAATCATTCTCTCTCGAACACACCCTGATTTCATACGTCGATTGTTCGAGTTAGAGGTTCCCGAAATCGCAGAAAACATTATCGAGATACGAGCAATGGCGCGAGAAGCAGGATACCGAACAAAAGTGGCAGTAGTTTCGCTCGATGAAAAAGTCGACCCTGTTGGTGCCTGCGTTGGTGTGCGAGGCAGTAGAATAAAGAACATTGTCGATGAGCTTGGTGGAGAGAAAATAGATATTGTGCGGTGGAACGAGTCTTCGCAGGTACTCGTCGCAAATGCGCTAATGCCGGCAAAGGTAAGTGAAATCGCATTGTGTTTCGAACTCGGAAAAGCAACAGTAGTAGTGGATGAAGACCAACTTAGCCTGGCTATCGGCAAACACGGCCAGAACGTTCGTTTGGCTGCGAGACTGACCGGCTGGGATATCGATATACTAATGCCGGAGGAATACAATCAGGGAATTGAACGATTGGCAAATTGCGTCAAGAATGTCGAATCCGCAAACGACATCCTGGTTGACAAGTTGATAGCGCTGGGCGTCATTTCCGTTTTGGATTTGGATGATGTGGGAGCCGAACCGCTTATTAACGAGCTGAATATCAACTCGGAAACAGCGGAAAACCTGATTGCGGCTGCAAGTGAAGAAACTAAACGACTGGCGGCTGAATCAAAGGAACAAGATGAGGAAAAAGAATCGGCCAAGCAGGCAGAAGCAGCAGTTAATGAGGTAAAATCAGAAGATAAGGAATAGGAAAATCTAAACGCTCTACAGAGATTGGAGTTTTTTTGGCTGCTACAAGAGTGTACATTTTGTCCAAGGAGCTTGGTGTAAAAAGCACTGCCATTGTGAAAAAGTGTCAGGATGAGGGTCTGGACGTTAAGAACCATATGTCAACAATCTCGGCTGGCCTGGCAGCGACTATTCAAGAATGGTTCAGCGAGGGAGAAAACATCACAACAGTTGAGACATCCAATAGAGTGGATTTGAAAAAGGCTCGAATCAAAAAGAAGCAAAAGAAGAAACAGCCAAAGAAAGAAGCCAAAAAAGCAGTAAAAAAGACTAAGCGGACCAAACCAAAGGCCAAAACGACCGCGGTAATTGAAGAAGAGCCAAAATCCGAAGAAGAACAGATAATCGAACAACCGCAAGAGCAGAAACCGGAACCTATATTACCCGCCGGGCCGATTCTGGAAAAGCCTGAGCCTGCCCGCCTAAGCGGACCACAGGTTGTTCGGGTCGAAGCACCCGAACCATTACGACGACCATATAAGCCGAAACCAAAAGCCAAGTATGATATGCCTGTCACTGAGCCGTTGATGTATATCAAACAGGAACAATCAACTTCCGCACCGAGCGGGGACAAGAAAGAATTACCAAAGCGATCCCAAGAAAGAACACATGGGCGTCGGCGAGAAGAGCAGCTTGTAGACACTACAAAAAAATCCAAATTCATTAGAAAATGGCGACAAAGAGACATTGAGGAAAGACAAGCCCGGCTTGATGCGGCTCGCGGTGAGGGGCTGCGACTAAGACCGACGCGGAAAATCGCTACCAAATCCGAACGTGGAGTTACCGCACTTGTCAGACCGAAAAAAGTCGTTGTAAGCGAACCAATTACTGTAAAGGATTTATCAGCAGCCTTGGCAATTAAATCAGCGGATATAATCAGCAAATTGATACAACAGGGATTAATGGCCACAGCTAATCAGGCTATAAGCAGCGACGTCGCGGAGATGGTTGCTCTGGAATTCGGCACAGAGCTGGTTGTCGAACGCAAGAGCAGACTGCAGGAACAGATACGGGCTGAATTCGAACAACGTCAGAAAAAAACTCTCAAGAATCGGTCGGTAGTCGCTGCAATGCTCGGACACGTTGACCACGGCAAGACCAGCTTGTTGGATAAAATTCGGTCAACTCAGACAACAAACAGTGAGGCAGGCGGCATTACACAGCACATCGGAGCATCTGAGGTTACATGGGACAATAAAAAGGTGACATTTCTTGATACTCCGGGACACGAAGCCTTCACAGCTATGCGGGCAAGAGGCGCCAATATGACTGACGTAGTAGTTCTGGTAGTCGCGGCCGATGACGGTGTAATGCCGCAAACCATCGAGGCGATACATCACGCCAAGGCGGCAAATGTGCCGATTATTGTGGCACTCAATAAAATAGATTTGCCCGGCTGTGACATCAACCGTATTTACTCGCAGTTATCTGAGCATGAGTTAACACCGGTCGAATGGGGCGGAAAAACTGAAGTTGTGAAAACCAGCGCGGCTACAGGTGAAGGTATGGATGATTTGCTTGAACATCTCGATTATATTGCCGAATTACTTGAACTCAAAGCCGACGACACAATCCCCGCGACCGGATGGATCGTTGAAGCCAGGATTTCAACGCATCAGGGCCCAACAGCTACTCTGTTAATTCAGGAGGGCCGAATAAAAAAGGGCGATGTCGTACTGGCTGGAAGTGCTTTCGGCAGAGTAAAGACGTTAAAAAACAGTTACAATAAAACTACCAAGATTGCTACAAGCTCTATGCCTGTGGAAATTACAGGATTAAATGATGTCCCCAAGGCAGGTGATAGATTTTACTGTCTGGATGACATTAACAAGGCCAAGGCCGCCGCTGAGGAAAACCAAATACTCTCAAGGGAAAAAACGCTGGCAACACGAACACAAGTAACCCTTGATAATTTATTCAGTCAAATAGAGGCCGGCAATGTGAAAGAATTAAACGTTATCATTCGTGCCGATGTGCAGGGCTCCGTGGATGTTTTAACGAAATACTTGACTGAACTCAGCACAGATGAAGTGAAAATCAAAATTCTGCACGCAGCAACGGGTGGAATTACAGAAGGCGATTGTCTACTTGCCGAGGCCTCGAACGCAATCATTATTGGCTTTAACGTTGTCAGCGACGAACACGTTGCCAAGATTGCGGAAGCTAAAGGCGTCGAGATAAGACTCTATAATATAATCTATCGCATAACCGAAGATTTGCACAAATCCATGGAGGGCCTGCTTGAGCCGGAAGAGACAGAGAAGTCGCTTGGCAGAGCTGTAGTAAGAACCATTTTTAAGATTTCTAAAGTAGGTACGGTGGCCGGCTGCCACGTCAGCAGCGGCATTGTGGATAAGAGCGCAAAGGTGCGCCTGATACGTGACAATATCGTCATCAGAGACAGCTTACACATAGAGACTCTAAAGCACTTCAAAGACGACGTTCGTGAGGTCAAGGCGGGTCTGGAGTGCGGTATTAAAATAACCGGATTTGACGACATTAAAGTAGACGACGTTTTTGACTTCTATGAAATCGTCAAGGTAGCCAGAACTCTTTAATCATGAACAGTATCTTCCGCACTCTGAAGCAATATCCGGGAATACAAGTAAATTATGCCGACAAGAAGACAGGAAAAAGTGGCCCGTGTAGTAAAAGAAGCGGTCAGTGATGCTATTGCAAACCATCTTAACGACCCACGCATTGAGGGCTTTGTCAGCGTTACAAGAGTCGATATGGCCGCTGATTTGCGTAATGCCGATGTATATCTCAGTATTTTCGGCAAAAATGACGCCGCGCAGAACAGAACATTTACCGCAATATCACACGCAAAAAAACGAATACAGTCGCTGGTCGCCGGGAGAATGCAGAGCAAATTCTGCCCTGTTTTACATCTTTACAAGGACGAAAAATTCAAAAAAACCCTTGAGATTATGAAACTGATAGAACAAACAGTAAGTAAGCAGGAAAAGAAGGACTTGGATACGTAGGTGGCCGGACTGTAAAACAGTAATCTGTAACTGCCGAGTATGATATGAAAAACAGTAAGGACTATTCAACTAAAGTACAAAAGTTATACCGCTCATTGAAGGCCAAATTTCCAAAGGTCAAAAAAGCTTTCTATGATGAACCGGCAGAAGCACTTGTGTACGCTATCATTAGCGAAAATATGAGCGAGCAGGCAACCGAATCCGCGATTAAGAAATTCGCTGATTATTTCGTTGATTTGAATGATTTGCGAGTCTCAAGAACTGAAGAAATTGTAGATGTATTAGGCGAAGATACACAGAACACAAAGGATACAGCTTCTACCATTACCAAAGCTTTAAGGGATATATTCGACGCATATAATAGTGTCAGCCTGATGGCGTTGAAGAAAATCGGCAAACGCCCAGCCAGGCAAATTCTTGAGAAGATGGACGGTATCGGCCGCTTTGCGACCAATTACTGCTTGCTTGCCTCTCTGCAAAGCCACACCATACCTCTCACGAAAAATATGATAGAGTACCTAATAAACAACGAACTTGTCCATCCTGATGCTGATGAACAAGAGATAGAAGGCTTTTTAGCCAAACAGATTCCGGCTGAAAACGCCTACGAATTTTACGCTCTTTTGCGAGCGTCCGCCGAATCAAAAAAGGGCAGGAAAAAGAAAAAAACTGTACGCAAAACAAAGAAAAAAGCAGCAAAGGCAGCCAAAAAGAAAAAGTAAGCAGAACAAAAGACACAAAACCTGAAACGTTCCTTGAATAGAAATACGAGATTCGAAAAATGGCAGAAGAACTACTAAAATTAGGTATTCCAACGGGAAGCCTGCAAAATGCAACAATTGAACTTTTCAGCAAAGCCGGCTTCCACATTTCGGATTTGGAAAGAAGTTATTCTCCCACTATAGACGATGAGCAAATCCAGCCGATTTGTCTTCGGGCGCAGGAAATGAGCAGATATATTGAAGATGGAGCTCTCGATGCAGGTATTACCGGCTATGATTGGATAATGGAAAACAATTCGGATGTAGAGCTGGTATCTGAACTTGCCTACAGCAAAGCCACAAGCAGGCCGGCCAGATGGGTACTCGCTGTGCCGGATGAGTCGAAAGTAACTAAGCCTCAGGACCTCCGGGGATGCATAATCGCTACCGAGCTGGTTAATGTAACGAAGAAATATTTTGCGGATAAAAACATTGATGTACGAGTTGAATTTAGCTGGGGTGCTACAGAGGTAAAGGCCCGGCTGGTGAACGCGATAGTGGAGCTTACCGAAACCGGCACATCTCTGTTGGCAAATAATCTGCGGATAATAGATACTGTGATTACCTCCACAACAAGACTCATCGCAAATAAGCAGGCCTGGCAGGATAAATTCAAAAGGGAAAAAATAGAAAATATCTCCATCCTGCTTAATGCCGCCATCAACGCCGGCAGCACAGTCGGCCTGAAAATGAACATAAAAAAGGCCGATTTGAAATCGATACTAAAGGTGCTGCCCGCAGAAAAGAGTCCGACTATTTCGAATTTGGCCAATTCCGATTACGCCGCAGTGGAAGTCATCATCGAAGATAAAATTGAACGTTCCCTGGTTCCGGCTTTGAAACGAGCCGGCGCCTCGGGCATAATCACTTATCCTCTTAACAAGGTCATCCACTGATAATTGATATGTGTGACAAATCCTAAAGCTTTGAACCAGGAGAGTAAATACTATGAAACTATTTGCATGCAAGTTAGCCCTGTCTTTTCTCGGCGTATCAATAGGCCTTTGTCTTAGTTGTACCGGGAAAAAACAGGAGACAGCTCCTGCAGCCGATAAACCGGTGGTTGTTGATACAAAACAGGACGAAACCGACCCCAATGTTATCGCGAAAATAGGCGATTACACTATCACCAAAAAGGAGTTTGAGAAAAGATTCCTGATGGAGCTCCGCCCCAAACCCTACGATTTAAGAAGTAACCTCGAAACACCCGATGCCGAAGAAGTACTCAAGAAAATGATAGCAGAAAAAGCAATAGTGATAGAAGGCCGCAAACAAAAGTTACACGAAGACGAAACAACCCGGAATGTAATTAAGCAATTTAAGGAAAAAAAGTTTGTAAACTCATTATTAGCAAACTATTTACAAGGCAAAATAATGGTTACAAACTCAGAAATAGAGCAATTGATAAAATCAGAGCCCAAGCTGGAGCGGAAACAGGCGGAGGCAAAGCTCGCAAGAGCAATGAGCGGTAATCTTTTGGAAAAATATTATAATGAACTATACAAGAAATTTAACGTCCAAAAGTTGAGCGATAATTTCTTCAAGACAGCCCAAATCCACCAAAGACTGTTGTTGTACCCAAAAGAACCCCGCAAAATGGGATTCATTCGTATCAGTCAAACAAAAAATGAACTGACCCCGGAAGAGAAAAATATCTTTCTGGCAACCTACGACGGTGGAAAAATAACATTAAAGGACTGGTTCGATACACTGTGTGAAATGTCTCCGCCGGGTCGACCTAAAGATTTAAACACAAAAACGGGTATTGAAAAATTGTTGGATAGAGCCTTGAAGATGCCGATTTTTGTCGCTGAAGCCAAATTACAGGGACTTGACAAAGATAAAAATATCCTGAAGGAAGCAAAAGAGTACGAAGATATAATACTACTCAATAAGGCCAAGAGAGAAAAAACCAAAGATATCAAGGGCCCGATGGCCGAGGAGCAGATAGCTGCCTACTTCAACGAGAACAAGGAATTATTCGGCACACAAAATATGCTTAAGATTGACCAAATCTGGTGCCGAAATCTTAAAATGGCTCGGAAGGCAAATGCTGAGTTGGATGAAGGCAAGGACTTCCAGACGGTGAAACAAACATACTCTTTGGGGAAAACAACAGGTCCCATTAATACCTCTTTCGGCGGCCAAGGAATATTCTTCAAGGAATTGTGGAATGGCGACCCAAATGAAATCGTCGGCCCGATTAAGGGTTTCTATGGTGAAGGTATTAAATGGCGCATAGTTCAAATACTGGAAAAGAATCCCGGCAAGATACAAGAATACTCGAGTGACTTGAAAAGACAAATCGAAATGAAAATGTTAGAGGAGCAAAGAAACTCCACTCTGAAGAAATACGAACAAGAGCTTCTGGAAGAATATTCATACCGGATTTATCCTGAAAGATTCAGGGATATTGACCCGCTGGATATACCATAGAAAAGAAAAATTAAACCGAATAATCTCCTCCTTTCGTACGTTTGAGCGTAAAGTTGAAAACCGGCAACGAAGCTGGTGGGCATTGGTCTCTTGACCTCAGAAAGCACATATCTGCCGCAAAAGTCTTCTGTATCGCCCCTGCTATTATCAATACAGGCCCGGTGTAACAATAATTCCTCAGACAACCACAGCGCTCGCCACTGCACCCAGCCGGGGAAAATTTTGTTGCAAAACAATATCACATCGAGTATATCGCA
>CAYVIT010000021.1:0-18048 GCA_964451425.1 uncultured Pirellulales bacterium | reverse complement strand
GCACCCAGCCGGGGAAAATTTTGTTGCAAAACAATATCACATCGAGTATATCGCATTGTGTGTTTTCTTTTGCGCGATATGCATCACACAATACGATATACAGAATATGGTTTTCACACTACATAGATATATATTCAGGGAGCTTATAAAGGTTTTTGTACCTTCTGTAGTTGCCTTGACACTAATATTGAGCTTAGGCAGTATTCTTCGTCCTGTGCAGGAATATGGCGTAGGCCCGCGCCAGGTAGTTCATCTTATGGGCTATTTTCTGCCGATAGCACTGACGTTCGTATTACCAATGGCGGCTTTATTCGCGGCGGCTTTAATCTATGGCCGGTTCGCAAGCGATAACGAGCTTGATGCCTGCAGGGCAAGTGGAATTAGTCTTTTGACGTTGGTTTATCCGGGCTTGGCACTGGCGATTATCGTCGCTATCGCAAATCTGATTTTGAGTTTCTACGTAGTGCCGACTTTTGTACACCGCGCGGAAAGCTCTCTCAAAGCTGACGCCAAACAGATACTTTTCCGTAACATCCAGCGAAAAGGTTACTATAAACTGCCGCCGGAAGGCCAATATATAATTTATGCCGACCAGGCCAACCTGCAAAAAGACACACTTTCAGGTGTCGTTGTCGCCGAAGTGAAAAACAACAAAATTAAAAAGGTCACAACTGCCGAAAGTACTAAAATAAATTTCAATCCGCATGAAAGATTCAATGAGGTCCAAATAACTTCATATAACACATATCAAACCGGCGCTGAAGATGAAGGATGGTTCTATGCTGAAACGTTACAGTTGAGGATGGAGTTCGGCTCGCTGTTGGGCGACGACATAAAATTCAAGAAGATTGATGAAATGAAAAAAATTCGGGATGTCGATTTGACGTCGTTTTATCCGATTGCAAAATTAGCCCGCGAAACTTATGTCCAATTTACCGCGGAGTTATTAGCAGAAGATATTGCCGATAAGACAACCAACGACCCCGGCAGCTTCTATAAACTCCACAGTGGTGAGAAGCTCGTCGAATTTACCGCAGGCCGCTGCGGCATAGGAGATGGAAAAGAAGTTGAGTTATCAGGTAAGGTCGAGGTAATTGAATACGATGTGGTCAGCAAGCAACGTTTGCGAGCTTTGCAGTGCTCTAAGGCTTTGTTGCATCTCGAAGGCGATGAAATAGCGCCGACTTTAACAGTGGAGCTCTACAATCCCTCATGGCGGCAAGCGGAAGGCTCGGAAGCCCTGGCTATGGGATGGCTCCGCATTCGGGGTTTGATTATGCCCGAAGCCGTGAGTTACTCAGTAAATAAATTCGCAACCGAAGATGGCTTGGATGCTAAAAAACTTGCATCGGATTCATCGGCACTGAAAAAAGGACAAAGTTTGAAACTTAGGGGATTGCAAAATAAGCTTCAAACTAAAATACAAAACACGTTAGCTGAAATAGATGCAGAGATACATTCGCGGCTGGTATTCGGAATAGGCTGTGTTTCTCTGATAATGATTGGCATAGGTCTGGGTATTATTCTAAGGGGCGGACATCTGCTCAGCGCTTTCGGTGCCAGTTCGATGCCCGCTGCACTGCTCATACTGTGCATAATGATGGGCAAAAACATCACTAAAAACCCCAAAGTACAAACCAGTTCGGGGATACTAATGATGTGGGGTGGACTCGTGGTTTTGTCTCTGTTGGCCCTGGAAATATATCGCAGACTGCTGAAGAATTGATTATTGACACCACTATCTGTAAAAAGCAGAAATAAGAAAAATAATAAATAACCGGCTAACAAATGGGAACAACGAAACTGATATGAAAATACTGGACAGATATGTCGCAAAGAATTTTGTGATTGGCTATGGCATAGCTTTTTGCGTGCTGATAGGCTTACGAATAATCATTGATTTGTTCGTGAATCTCGACGAGTTTACCGAGCATCCGGACCTTGGCAGCCTGGCGGTCATTAAAAACATATTGAGCTATTATGGTCTGCAGAGCACTCTTTACTTTCGTGATTTTGCGGGAATGATAACCGTGGTAGCAGCGGCCTTTTCGCTGGCTAAGATGGTACGCTCTAATGAGTTAGTAGCCGTGATGGCTTCGGGGGTCAGTTTAAAGCGGGTGATTGCACCGATAATTCTTCTGGCAATGCTGCTGACGGGTCTTCTGGTAGTAGACCAGGAAATTTTGATACCGCCGCTCAGCGATAAACTCGTGCGAGGCCAGGATGCTCTTCCCGGCCAGGAGTCCTATGACGTATGGTTTATAATGGATGGCAACGGCTCACTAATCTGCTCTCAAAGATTCGATGTAAAAACATCAACGCTGCATTACCCGACTATTATCAGACGGCGTAAAAAAGCCAATACGCTAACTTGGGAGGTAATCGACAGAATTTCAGCGGACAAGGCCATTTACGATCCCAACACCAGGGAGTGGCTTTTAACCAACGGTCGATTTACTGAAAAGGACTCCGGAAAAATTGCCCAGCCTATCGCTTCTTTCACCAGTGACATCGTTCCAAAGGATATTCCCGTCAGGCGCAAGTCCCGATACTTAACCTTGCTTAGCTCAGGACAGTTAGCTGCCCTTGCAGCCCAAAGAACAAAAATCAAAGACAGGGCACAGCTCTACAGCCAGAAGCATTTTCGAATTACTGAGCCTATAATCAATCTGGCAATGCTTATGGTATGTTTGCCGATTTTAGTTTGCCGCGACCCAAAATCGATGAAATCCGCAATTGTGATTAGCTTCGGCGTGACGACGGCTTGTTTTGTCGCGACATTCGTCTGCAAAATGCTTGCCACCGAGGTCGTCTTTGACAAAATAATACCGGAGTTCTGGGCATGGCTGCCTGTCGTTATCTTCCTGCCGATAGCCTTTATCGAGCTGGATTCAATGAAAACGTAGGCAGAGCATAGGCAGCACCTGCGAAAAAAGAACTGCTAAAAACGAAATTTCAGCCGAGTGCCAAAAATATTGGCATCTTTCCAGTCCCCGGAAGACCTGCTCGACTGACAGAGGTAAAAAACCTCGCCCGTCATATTTTCCAACACCTTAAAGGAAACTCCCGAATAGAACCGGTTCCTGGTAATATTATCATCGTTGAGTGGAACAAATACCTCATCCGCTAAATAAGGTTTCAATTTAAGCTCTGTTAGTTCGAGCGGCACCTTTATCGTAAACTTGTTGCGATACCGCCAAAGGTCGTCTTTATCTTCTCGGTCACGATATTCAAATCTTGACCTGTCACTTACACCAAAACCGAACAATTGACCTTTTAACGTAACGTTAAGATGTGGTCGATTTTCCTGCTTCCACTCTCCTGCGCTGTCTGTTCTTTCGAATACCTGCCTGTAATTAAAACCCAGGTCTATCCATTCCGCCAGGCTGCCGTACACAAATCCCAAATCTGAATGATGATAATACAACTCACCCGCGTCGTCTCCGAACCGAAACTCCTCCTCAAAATTGCACTTCCAGTCCTTGTTAATATCAAAGGAAGCACCCGCCGAGGTCCACCATTGAAAGTCACCGTCATCGAAGGCAAAACAAGGCCCGTTTAGAAGTCCGGCACATACAAACACTGCAATCAAACAGTTTGAGAATTTGGCCGACTTACTCAACGATTCTCCTCTCATCAAAATAGTCAAGTTCGCTCAGGGGCAAAATCACAGAGGTCGCAATATTTGTCAAATGAGCCGTTATTCGCTTAAAATGCCTCGCTATCAAGGCAAAGCACACTGCCTCGTTAACCGAAAGATTGCTCTTAGCGATTTCCCTGAGAATACGGTCGCAACGCATTGCTATCCTGCGTTCATATTCCCAAGATGTTTCAGCCTTACCTTCGTCTGCTTCAATAAACGCCTCTTTTGTCCGCTCAAACAGTGTCATAATATCTTTGTCAAGGCCGTTAAAATACTGTGAAAACAGTGCCCTGTCGATCGGCTTTTCAACGATCTCGGTCACCTCATAAAGGTTCTTGCAATAATCGCCTAAACGCTCGGCGTCTTTTACAACGCTCATCAGCAGCAGACAGGCATTCACATCAACGGTCGGCTGAAGTGTAAGATGCTCTACTATCCTCGTGCGTATCTTTTTTTGCAGGTTATTTACCTTGTCGTCTATCTCGTAGATTTTCTTTTTCAGGTCCGGCTCTTCCGCATTGTCCAAAAGCGTGCTGCAAACCATCTCGTACATAAGCCTCGTATCATCCAGCATGTCCTTGAACTCATCGAGAACTTGAGCCAGAAAATCCTTACCTTTCCAGAAACTTAATAGATTCTTGAACATTCTCATATCTCCTTTATTTTAGATATTTTGAGATAATAATCAATAGCGTAGGAACAACGAAAAACAAACCCAATACATAAACAATTGCATATCCGCGCTTGCGGGATGCAAGGTCTCCCAGAGATTGTGCCAGGCTTATCGGTATCCTTCTAAAAATCTTTATCGGATAAATAAATATGGCGCCCGTTAAATTGAACAGGAAATGAACAAAGGCGATAACAATGGCTGAGACGTTTCCGGTAGCGGCAGCGGATGCAAACGAGGCGAGAATAGCCGTGCCGGTTGTCCCAATATTAGCTCCGATGGTTATCGGAAAAGCCACATCCAGTGTAATAACACCCGATGCCACCAAAGGCACTAACAATGACGTCGTAACAGAGCTGCTCTGGATTATTGCCGTGAACACCATACCACCGACAATTCCTATTAATGCGTTTTTTCTGAGAACTTCGTCCAATACCGCTTCCACTTTCTTTACAACCAATGCCTTCATCAGTTTAACGATGAAGAAAAGACAAAAGAACAGAATCATTATCGAAAGTACGAGCATTAAGATGTAGGCGACATTATTTGGCAGGCCTGAAAAGTCAATCAGGAAATGCTTGACAAAATCTATTGCCGGCTGCGTGACGATTTTTATTGGACTCGTGAACTTAATCCCTCCAAAATCTGCGAACGCACTGCTCATACACGTGGCAATCTTCTGAAGAACACCCGTCGCCAGTTCCAAAGGAAACATTATGGCCACACATATTAGATTAAAGAAATCATGTACGGTGGCTGCGCTAACGGCCCGCCTGAACTCATCCCGGCGGGTAAAATGGCCTAAAGACACAAGCGTGTTCGTTACCGTAGTTCCGATGTTTGCGCCCATAACGATAGGTACGGCATTTCCGACGGTTAGAACTCCGGAACCCACCATGCCGACGACTATCGATGTCGTGGTCGAAGAGCTCTGAATGATGCTGGTTGCCAATATACCAATAAATAGACCAATAAAAGGATTGGAAGTTGTCCTGATTAAATTCTCCGCAAAGCCCGCACCGAAACCTTTAAACGCCTTGCCCATAAGACCGATACTGACCAGGAACAGATATAGAAAGAATGCTATTAAAAGTATTTTTGCTGCGGTATTTCGTTTTGCCTTCATATCATACCTTCTATTTAACCTTAAATAATTCTACACCATAAGTTTGAAGGAAATATGAAGAGAATGTGAAAATTCGGTGAAGACCAAAAATTTTTTCTTAGGCTTTAGGCAGCGTCACGAAAGCCTTTGTTCCCCTGTTGACATCGCTTTCAATGCGGATTTGGCCATTATGCGCCAGGACAATATGCTTTGCTATTCCCAAGCCCAATCCTGTACCGCCAAGCTGGCGTGAGCGCGCCTTATCCACGCGGTAGAATCGCTCAAAGACCCTGTCGAGGTCCTCCCTTGGAATTCCTATCCCGTTATCTTCAACCGTGACAATAACCTCTCCATTCTGCTGAACAAGGCAAATCTCGATTTGTCCGCCTTCTTCGGTGTATTTTACGGCATTATCTATCAGATTCACGAAGACCTGCTCGATCTTGTCACGGTCGGCTCTAATCAGAAAATCGCTGCCACGTAACTCTATGGTTAGCTTCTGGTGCTTAGCCGCAAGTGCGTGCCCAAAACCCAGTACGATATCATCAATTAGATCCTTAAGGTCAAAATCGCTTTTTTCTATGCTGTCTTTAGATAGCTCAAGTTCACTGAGACTTAACAAGTCATCAATGATATTGCTAAGCCTGTCTGTATGCTCCTTTACAATCAAAATAAATTTGCCGGCATTCTTCGTGTCGTTTATTGCCTTGTCTTCAAGGGTTTCTATATAACCCTTAATCAGGGTCAGTGGTGTCTTAAGCTCGTGCGAAACATTGGCAACAAAATCCGTCCGCACCCTGTCCATCCGTTTCAGATTCTCCATTTTTGCCTGCAGCTCATCGGCCATTGTGTTCAGGGATTTGGCTAATTCACCCAGTTCGTCTCTGCTCTTTATCCTCACTTTTCTGCTGAAGTCTCCCTGGGCAAGTCGCTGGGCAATCTCTTTCATCTCTCTGATGGGAGAGGTCATACTCCTTGACACAAAATATGCAATCGTCAATGCAATTACCAGTGCCACTGCCGCCCCAAACAAAACAGCTCTATATATGACCTGCATCTCAAGCTGGACCTCAGATAACGGCATAGCAAAACGGACTACCCCCAGCACATCGCTATTGTCACTGACTCGCACCGCGACATACTTCATATTGTAACCCAAGGTCTCGCTGGGACGTGTACTCTGGCCGAAACCATCCTTCATCGCCTTGACCACTTCGGGCCTATCTGCATGATTTACCATCTCAGAAGGATTTGTACCCGAGTCACCCAAAACTGCTCCTTGAGGACTAACAACAGTAATCCTCAAACCCAACTCATCTGCCAGGCTCTTGACCTTTTGCTGGATGACTTTTGACTCACCTCCACGTAACTGCTCACTTAGGATATGACCCATCAATAACGCATTCGTTCGCAGCTTCTCGGATATCTTGCGCTCGAAGTCTCGCTGCAACTTCAGACTTGCAAAAAAATTCAAAGCGAAGACCGACACCAGAGTCAAAACTATGCACACCGCAAAGAATTTCCAGATTATGCTGCGTCTCATCTATACTTCCTTGAATCTGTACCCTGCACCTCGAACAGTCTCGATATAATCCCTGGCTGCGCCCAGTTTGCGCCTTAGCGATTTTACATGCGCATCAACCGTCCTGTCGCAAACAACCGAATCATCACCTGAAACCGCGTCCAATATCTGGTATCTCGACAACACCACTCCGGGCCTTCGGGCCATGTACTCAAGAATCTTAAACTCCGTAGTAGTAAGCGGAATTTCCTCGCTGCCTACCAGAACTTTATACTTGGCACTATCTATAATAATATCACCTTTTTCCACAATGCTGCCGGCTTGCTGCTCCGTACCTCGTCTCATAATCGCTCTGATTCTTGCGATTAGTTCTCTCGGGCTGAAAGGTTTTGTTACGTAATCATCCGCTCCTAATTCCAGGCCCACTACCTTGTCTGTCTCCTGGGATTTTGCGCTTAAAATAATAATCGGAATACGAGCAGTCGCATCGTCACTTTTCAATGTCCTGCACACTTCAAAGCCATCCATAATAGGCAGCATTATATCGAGAATAATGATATCCGGCTGTTCTCTCCCGGCTAAATTGACCCCATCCTCACCGTTCAACGCCGATACCGTCGCATACCCCTCCTCTCGAAGATTGTACTCAACCATTTCTACAATATCGCGGTCGTCTTCTACTATGAGTATCTTTCCCTTGGCCATATCAGCTTGTCTTCACTTTTATGTGCGTATTGATACGTTAAATTTTTGCAGTACCCTCTGCCCTAATCTTATCGCGAATCTCTTTATTTATCCTGACACTACACCACTGTTGGCCACACATGGTACAGTAATCGGCAGAGGGCAATTTGTCTGCACCAATCTCTTTACAGGCCTCTACGTGCATTGCCTCGGCTGTCTTCGGGTCGAGCGACTCATCGAAGTGCGTTCGCCAGTCCAGATTGCTCCGGGCAATGCTGAGTCTTTTATCCCGCTGAGCGGCACCTTTTAAGCCGCGAGCGACATCGGCGGCGTGTGCCGCTATTTTTGCCGCAATAACACCGGCCCGGACATCATCGGCGTTCGGCAGACCCAGATGCTCTCTCGGCGTAACATAGCACAAAAACGAGGCACCGTAAAAGGCGGCCGCAGTTCCACCTATCGCTGATGTGATATGGTCGTAGCCGGGTGCAATATCGGTAACAACCGGGCCAAGAACATAAAATGGAGCACCACCGCATATGTCCTGCTGGATTTCCATATTGTGTTGTATCTGGTCAAACGGCACATGACCGGGACCTTCGACCATTACCTGGCAGCCCTTTTCCTGTGCCCTCTGCGTAAGCTCTCCCAATGTTCTTAATTCTGCTATCTGGGCCTTGTCGGTGGCATCTGCGATGCAGCCCGGACGAAGGCCGTCACCAAGAGAAAAGCAGACATCATATTCGCCCATTATGTCACACAAATCATCGAACATTTCATACAGGGGATTTTGCTTGTCGTGATATACCATCCACTTGGCCAGTAATGCCCCGCCCCGGCTGACTATACCCGCCACTCGCTTTTGAAGCAAGAGCAGGTGCTCTTTTAGGACGCCGGCGTGAATGGTGAAAAAATCAACGCCTTGTTTGGCCTGTCTTTCGATAATCTCAAGGATTATGTTTTTGTCTATCTCCTCTACATTCCTGCCTTCTATGACTTGATAGATTGGCACTGTCCCGAAGGGCACAGGGCACAGGGCAAGCAATTTTTCGCGGGTAGTATCAAGGTCCCCACCGGTGCTCAGGTCCATAATCGCATCGGCTCCTGCTGCCAGTGCCGCCTGCATCTTTTCGATTTCGGCCCCTACGGAAGAGCGAACACTGCTTGTGCCGATATTTGCATTTACCTTCGTGCTAAGCACTCGGCCTATGCCGGCTGGTTTCAGATTAGTTTCAAGGTGCAGTTTATTCGCTGGTATAACCACCGTTCCGGCAGCGATATTTTCGCGGACAAGCTCGGCATCAAGCTTCTCGGCCTCGGCCACGAATCTTATCTCATCGGTAATTGTCCCTGCCCGTGCCGCCTGTAATTGCGTTGACATTTTTGTATGCTTCCTGTTAATAAAAAATCGCTTCCTAAGTAGGAAGCGATTTGCCCGTTAAGCTGATTTATCAGATTTTAATACCACTTTCCTACGCAGGCCTATCCGCCGGTTCGGCAATTGTCCTGATCAGGTTCAAAGGGTTTTTTCTCAGGCCCGCCCTTAGCAGGCCACCCCTAGTAAACGGTCTTAATTATAGACTATTGTCTCCACTAATCAAGAAAATATCAGTATTCACCATATACGGCCAACGATAGCACTCAAAGCAGCCCCCTTCAAGGTATCTGCAGAAAAACGTGTACGCCTTTTTTGTTCGAGGTAACAATATCCCATTTACCATCTTTATTCATATCGATTACCTCGAACTGCGTTCCAACGCCGGAGTCGTCGTCGATTTTGTGCGGGATATACTCGACCTTGCCCTTCTGCGGACGGCGAAGCTCAAACCAGTACAGCACTGCCGGCTCGTGGCCCCCTGGGTCATGGCCCTGGTGCGCAAAATACCTCTTGCCCGTGACCAAATCCTTAACACCATCTCCGTTCATATCAACCAGGCGTATCGCGTGCGTCTGAGAAAACTTGTCGAAGATAACATGCTGTTTGAATTGTGAGCCGTCAGCCCCAGGTATCTGCTCGAACCACCAGATGCCATAGTTGTGGGCCGAGCTGGTGATTATATCGCTGTCACCGTCACCATCGACGTCATAAACAAGCATATCTGCACAGTCCGGGCCGAGCTTTGCCGGGTGCCACTTCCAGCCTCTTTGTGTACGGTCTTTAGGAGCTTCCCACCAGCCTTTGGTGAACAGCACATCTTTTCGACCATCGCCATTGACATCGCTACAGCCCAGGCCATGGCTGTAACGTTCCGTGCCCGGAGCTTTTGGGCCGGCGATTACGTGCATGTCCCAGAGTCCATCAAGGTCTTTCGGCACACTGAACCAGGCCATCAGCCCTTCAGGACGAACACCAAAAATCAAAACAGGCCGGCCTTTGCCAAGCAAGTCAACGAACAACGGTGTCTCATTGCAGGCACTGTTGACCACTATGCGCTCTTTCCAGTGGCCGGGTTTGTTCTTTGGGTTCTCATACCATCGGCACGGCTCGCCGGGGTAGCCGATGATAATCGAATCGACCCAGCCGTCACCGTTGATATCCTGTGCGAAGTTGGCAAAGCACTGGCTGTAACTTTTAGTGCCGTCGTATTGACCGACAGTGCGGATTTCATTCATCTTCCAATCCGGTGCCGCATACCATACATCGCCGGCCAGCACATCAATCTTGCCATCGCGATTGATATCTCCGACCGCAACACCCTCCGAACGAAAGGTCTTGTCTATAACGATTTTCTTAAACTGTATCTGACCTTCAGTAACCGGCACATTCCCGAAGAGCACCAAAACAACCAGCAAAAACACCCATTTTGTATTCATAACAACCTCCTATTGAACATTAAGTCACAGAAAAAACTCATTATCATTCATGTCCTGTTTCAGGCAAAGATATATTTAAAAGGCATTCCTCGGCATGTCTGCTTACCGAAGTCCCCTAAGTATTTTTCGGGCTCTCTGCTTGGTGCCATCGTTTCTTGATTTCTCAGCCACCGTTTGCAGCACTTGTCGGCGCTGGTCCCTGGAAACCCCGGGGATATCCTGGCCGGCAATTCGGACAATGGCTGAATAGGCTTCCTCGACGACCGCAGGTTCTTCAGCGAGGCTCGTCAATAGCTCAAGAGCAATGGCACTTGGCGCTTCACCCAAAACAGCGATGGCCTGCTGCTTCTCTTCGGGCCGCTTGATGTGGGACAGCATGTCCTTGATCCTGGCCACCTTTTGTTCGTTGCTGAGCTTCTTATTGCTGCGTATGTACTGCAGGTAACCACGCAAACCCAGCACCTGATGCGACATCTTCTTAGCCGATGTGGCCAACATCAGTAGGGCTTGTCCCGCCTCGCTGTCCTCAGGCCAATTATATGGCCAATTCGACAGGATACGTACGGCCTCATCCTGGACTGGGGGCTCAGCGCTCTCAATGGCGGATTTGACAGTCATTAGCGCATCTGACCCGCCAATGATGGCTAATGCGCGCAGTCCGATCATATTGAGCTCGTTGTCACGACTTTGTGTCAAGGGCTTCAGGTGCGGAATGCACTTCGCCCCGCAACGGCCACTAATCGCCAGCAGGGCCTTTCTGATGTCCTGCCGTTCACTTGAGTTTTTCGTATTTTGAAGCAGCTTAACGAGTTCGGCCGTTTGCTGGTCCTGGCCAATAATGCTGATTGTACGTACAGCCGTACCGCGAATCTCGGCATCAACATCGTGAAGGCTTGAGGCAACCACAGGAAGGGCCTCACTTATTTGCCTCTGGCCGGCCAGCTCGATGAGAACCTGTTGCAGCTTGCCTCTCGCTTGCGGCAGGCGGGCGAGCATGTCGGCATCAACGTCTTTGCCGGGTAGTCTGACGAGCGTCTCCATAGCTGCCTGTTTCAGCCCGGCATCATCCTCGGTCGCGGCCTCCAGCAAAACCGGCACGCACGAGACATCGCCCAGGCGTATGAGGATATTGATGGCCGTGATGCGCAGCTCCTTCGGGCCGCTCTGAGCCGCCTTGTGCACGGTCGGTAGAACAGCAGAGTCGCTACGGTCGGCCAGTGCCAAAAGCAACAGGGGACGCCGGTCAGGATTCAAGCGATTCATTTCGACTGCCAAAGCCTCGGTCACGTTGCGGCCGCCAAGCTCGCGGGCCGTGCGCAATCCGATACCGAGCCTCTTTTTGTCTTCCGATCGCAACTGCTCGATCAAGAGAGGTAAACCGTCGGACTGACGGGCCAGAATCGCACCGCGGATTGCCTCCAGATGTCTCTGATCGGGAACGTCCGCTTTGCGGACCGTGTCGTAAAGCTTAACGGCATCGGCCGTCTTGTTTTGTGCCATGAACTGCTCGGCGCACAGAATGCACCCTTCGGCTGCGGCTGAACGAACTTCGCCCTGTGCATTGGTCAGCGATTGAGTCAATGCCTTGGCTGCCTTCTCTCCGCCGATGTGTCCTAACGCCACGGCCGCGGCCGATGCGACGGAAGCGTTGGCATCATCGAGTTTCTGCACGAGGGTATCAACGGCGCCGACATCCCGACGTACTGCAATCGAATTTATCACCCCAACAAGCAGCCGGCCCTGCAGCTTGCCCAGCGCGTTGCGTAGCGCGGTGTCGGCGGCGGTTCCGGGGATTGCTTCGAGCGCGATCCGCGCCCAGGACGCCAGTTCCTTGTCCGCCAGCAGCGGTGCCAGGGCGGGCACGCATTGCTCGGTGCCATAGATTACCAGTTTCTTACAGGTGATGGCTTTCTCACTCTTAGGAGCATCTGACTGCAGCACGGCGATCAAGTCGCGCTGTTTAACGTCCGCAGCCGACCGGTCCTGAGCGACGGTTCCGGCTGACATAGCTACTATGATGAGAATAACGAACCAAATGGAATATCGTTTCTTGATTATCATGATTGTCCTCGTAATTTTAGTCGTTTCCTTCCAAATTCCCGGCCCTATATTCGCCAGGGTTCCCGCAGGGCCTCTGAACGCAACCGGTTGGCCTGCTCGTCACCAATGAATTCATTCTTCTTCGGGTCGTACTTGACCTTTCGATTAAGGAAAAGAGCGATGTTGGCCGCATGGCAGGCGATATGTGCCCAGCACGCCGCGTCGGCGTTGGCCCGCGTCAGGGCCCGCGTCTTGACACAATCAAGGAAGTCACGCACATGGAAGTCAGCGGGGTAGCCCGGTATCTTGGTTCCTCTGCGGAGCAGCAGCGATTGGGAACTCGCGGCGAACTCCGCATCGTCGCCTGTCTCGATCCAGCCCGTTTTGCCTTCGAAGCGTACCGGACACGAACCCATCGGCAGCCATCCGTCGTTACGCATGACGAGTTTGACGCCATTGGCGTATCGGGCATGTAACTGGCCGTTCACCGGCTCGTACTCCACCGGAGCCGTGTCGTCGGCGTCGTTGGCCAACTGGCACAGGTCGACGCAGTGGGAGCCCCATTCGAGGCACCCGCCCCCGACAAGTCCGCCGCCTTTCTCGAAGTGGAATGCATTCATGAGTTTGCTGGTGTAAGGCCGCCAGGCCGCAGGACCGAGGTACAGGTCCCAGTCCACCTCCTCTCGGGGCGGTTCGGATTCGGCCGGCATCCAGCCACTCATCTGGGTTCCCAGGCCGCCGGGGTGAGCGTGTAGTGTCTCGAGCGGCCCCAGCTTGCCGGTCCTGGCCAGTTCGATCGCATAGGCAAAATTGGGCAGGCTGCGGCGTTGCGTGCCGGCCTGGAAAACGCGGGCCGTGCGGCGAAAGATATCCGCCAGCGCCAGGCTCTGAGCGATGTTCTTCGTGCAGGGCTTCTCGCAGTAAACGTCTTTGCCTGCTTTTGCCGCCATCGTAGCGGCCGTGGCGTGCCAGTTCGGGCCGGTCGCGATCAGCACCGCGTCGATATCGTCGCGGGCGAGTAGCTCACGCATGTCGATGTACGTTGCGCACTGCTCGTCACCGTTGATGGCATCGACCTGCTCCTTGGCACGCTTGCGGTTGTCGCCCCGCACGTCACAGACGGCCACACATCGCAAATCAGGCTCGCGTAAGAAGCAGCCCAGATCGTAACGGCCGCGATTCCCAATCCCAATGGCACCCAGTGTGATTCGTTCGCTGGGGGCCACACTGCCATTCTTGCCTAAGGCTGTGCCTGGGATAAATTGTGGCACGGCCAGACAGACGCCGGCCCGCACTGCGGTTTTGAGAAACCGCCGTCGGTTTAGACCCATTCTTTTTTTGCTCATACTTGACCTCCTACTAAGCAAAAATCTACGAGCCACAGTAATCACACTTTTAATAGGCCCCTTTTCTCATATACGAATAGAGAGAAACTGAGGCTTCAATCCACTCAAATATCAGTTAAGCGTGATTATCATGCTCGGCACCTTAAATCGAGGTTAGCTGTTTATAACAAAAATCACCGGTCACACATCTGAAAAGTATAGCAGGAAATCCTATTTTGTGCAAAGCAATTCTTTCGCCACTTATGGCACGCCGGCATACTGGCAAGTCTCCATTCATGCCTCAAGCCCATAAGCTCTATAGGCTGGGATTTAATCGTTTCACTTGGACAGTTGAGGCGAATGTGGGCAAATATGGGTCAATATCTTGTGTCCGGAGTCTGTTACGAGAATATCATCTTCTATTCGCACACCGAGTTTGCCGGGGATATACACGCCCGGCTCAATAGTGATAACCTCGCCTGCTTTGAGCCTGCCCTTGCCGTCGGCCTTGAGGAAAGGCATTTCGTGTATTTCCAAACCGAAGCCATGTCCCGTCCCGTGGCCATAAACAGGCAAACCGCTGCTGCCAATAACGTCCCTCGCAGCGGCATCAACCTGCTGAATTTTGGCACCGGCCTTTATCATTTTTATCGCGGTGGTTTGTGCCTGCTGTACGGCATCATAAGCCCTTTCAAAAAGTGGCGTCGGCTTGCCTACTGCAAAGGACCTTGTAATATCGCTGCAATAGCCTTTATGCCTGGCCCCGAAATCTATCAATACCGTGTCTCTTCTCCTGAGCTTTCTCTTACCCGGCTGATGATGGGGACGCGAAGCATTAGGGCCAAAGGCAACTATTGTCTCGAAGCTGTTTGTCGCCCCTAACTTGCGAATTTGAAAATCGAGCCTCCCGGCTAATTCACTTTCGCTTACACCCGGCTTTATATATCGCAAGGTATGCTTAAGAGCTTGTGCAGCAATTCCTGCCGCTGCTCGGATAGCTGCAATTTCGCTGCTGTCTTTATTTATCCGGATGGACTCGACAATATTCGCAGCTGTTTTGAGCCGAAGTTTAACGTATTTTTTCAAAGCCTCGAAAGCGGCAACCGAGGTGGACTTCTCAACAGCTACTGTTCGCACCGACTTTAACTTCTTCAATAATTTAGCTGCGGCTTCAACCAGTGAATCTTTTCTCCGGATTATCCCACAGCCGATACATTCCGCTTGCGCCTGTTCGGTGTATCTGCTGTCGGTCAAAAGATAAACCGCTCTGGTTGTAATTACCGCCCAGCTATCGTCACCCGAAAAGGCGGTTGTATAAGTTACATTGGCCGGCTTTGTTACTATAAGGCAATCAATCTTTTTTTCGTTTAGCTTCCGGCGAATTGCCTTTACGCGTTTTTTTATCAGGTCTCTGTTCATTGATAATTTTGCCTGTCGGATTCCGTCTTCTTATTCTCAGTTTTTGAGTACGTTTTGTTTCGGAGTCCACTTCTTTTGCCAGGCGGGGTAGTCTTTGGTCAGCAGCTCCGCCGGCCCATAGCCATACCAGGAATAGCCGGTTCGCCGCTCGTGTTCAATCTCAGCCATTGTATATTTTACCCTGCCGTCGCGGCCGCAGAAAATCGGCCGATTGGTTCCTATCTGGTAGAAGCGTGCCCATATCGGCGGGGCTTTTGGGTCTCGGATGATGACCTTATCATATCCCTTTTCCGAGTCGTCGGGCTTATTAATCTGCCGAATACCCGTGAGCTTGACAAGGTCGAACCAGGCAACCGCACCCTGGATAGCCTCAACGATTTCCTCAGTAGGATTGTCAACATCCATCAGGAATTTCACCACGCCGACGCTCTCATTACCACAAATTGATATCTTCTCGTAACTGCGAGCAGGCCTGGGCTTAAAAGTTTTCTCGTCGTGCTGTTGACACCAGGCTGTGCGTTTGCCGTCGACGATTATCTGGCACTTGAGAATACACTCGACGCCTTTCTGGACAGCCTTTTCGGCCTGTTTGCGCCGGCCCTCATCCACAAACGTATAATCGGGCTTTTTTTCTGCGATATCGCGCAGCACACTCATCGCGCCAATCATGGCCCCGTCATTAAATGTTATGTGCCTCGAATAACCTCTGGGATTTGGGTAGCGCTGCGGCCAGCCGCCGTTGTCATACTGGGCTTCGAGCAGGTAGTCCACACCTTTGAGAAAACCCTGCTTGAAACGTTCCAACCTTGTGGCGCTATATACCTTTGCAAGATAACGTATCTGTGTGTGAGTAGCACCATTATCAAGCGTGGAGTTCCCTTTGTCTTTAGACTTAAGGAGCCCGGCTTTGTCTTTCTCACTCAGAGTAAGAGTCATATCGACACCCTTGAGCCATCCACCCGTCCCACGCTGATACAACAACACATTGTCGGCGATACGAATCGCCTCGTCGCCAGCGTAAAACTCGCCCCTTTGGCTGAGGCAGCGTTTCCAGGAAATCGTATTTGCAGGCACTTTCCCGCCTTGCGCACCTAATGCCATTGCCGCCGTAAACAAACACAGCAAGACCATTACCTTCCAGTGTGTAGTCTTTTTCATAATCACTTCTACAATTGATAACAATATCTTAACAAAAAATAAAGTTTTTTTGCTGAGTTTACATCTTTCACTTACCAATCGGGCAAATGTCAACTGCCATCCTTATTTATCTTGTCACAGCCGAGCTTTACCGCTACAATACAGACGTCCTTGAGCTCAATCTTAAAGAAATTAGTGATTAAGCTATGCTATTTATATTACCCTTCCGGACAAGTATACGCCCGTGGCGAACACCATACGCAAATTACGCCCTGATTCTTGTTAATGCGTTCATTTTTTCGATGGAGCTGCATATAACTCCCCAGGGACATCTGGCACTTCGACCCTGGGTTGCGTACTTTATGCTTACTCCCAGTGAACTTCGTTCGTGGCAGCTTGTAAGTTACGCTTTTCTGCACGGCGGTATTTGGCATGTTGCCGGTAATATGTTCTTTTTGTATGTCTTTGGTAATAATGTCAACGACAAGCTCGGCCACCTGGGGTATCTGGCTTTTTACCTGGCTGGTGCGGTATTCAGCGGCATAGGTCATACAGTCCTCCATTCGGCTTCACCTATACCTACCCTCGGAGCCAGCGGCGCTATTGCAGCGGTAATCGGTGCTTACCTGGCCCTGTTTCCCCATACTTTGCTCACAGTTTTTTACTGGTTCATATTTTTTATTGGCACCATGGAAATTCCTGCCTTGTATTTTATCGGTTTTAAGTTGATTTTTTGGGACAATATGTACGAAAGACACATTACCAATGTTGCTTACGATGCGCACCTTTCCGGCTATGCCTTCGGTGTTTTGGCTATGTTAGTTATGCTGGCCACCGGCTTGATTACCAGCAGCACTTTCGACTTGTGGGCAATGATAAAACAATGGAATCGACGCCGTCAGCACCGTGATGCTGTATCGAGCGGTTACGACCCGTTTAGCGGCCGGACAATGACCAGGCAAATAAAAGTCAAGGAGGTCAGGAAAACTGCCTCTCAACAAAAACGGGAGAAAGAAATTACGCAGCTTCGCAACGAAATTGCCGGCCGAATATCTGAGCGAAATTTGCCGGCCGCGGTTCAAGTGTATTTGGAGCTTATGGAACTCGATAGTGAGCAGCTCCTGCCCCGCCAGTACCTGCTGGATATCGCCAATCAGCTTGCCAGCGAAAATAAACACACCCATGCAGCCCAGGCGTATGAACAGTTCTTAACTCACTACAGTAAATACGAATATGTCGAGCAGGTCGAGTTGATGTTAGGCATATTATATTCACGATATCTTCAAAAGCCCGATTTGGCGGCAAAGCATCTGCAGGCCGCGGCCAAAAAACTCACAGACCCCGGCCAACTGAAGATGTGTCAGGAAGAGCTTGCCAAATTACAAAAGTAAAAACCTAAAAAAATCTCCAAAAGCCCCGCCACTTGTTGCCGGGATTGCCTTTATATATAGCCCCCACCCCTGCGGTGGGGGGATTTTTTATGGTTTTTCCCACCCCTGCCTGCCCCGCCGAAGCCGGTTTCTACATAGCCTCCGGCGAAGTAGAACAGCGAAGGCGGATTTGCGGAATTGTCCTTTTATATAGCGGTAGGGGGTGCACCGCACACCATTTTTATAAGAAGAATTGAGAAAAAAACCTTATTGACCCCAATAATACAAGGCGGTATTATTACAATTACAAGTGGCAGGT
>CAYVIT010000020.1:22755-36571 GCA_964451425.1 uncultured Pirellulales bacterium | reverse complement strand
CGTTTTATAGAATGTTCAAAAGTGCTGTCCTGGTGACATGTGGAACAATTGGGTCGGTTTTGCAATAATGTATAAGGAGAAAATTATGTCGCGTAGATTCATCACTATTGTATGCCTTGCAATGTTAACCTTTCAGGCCGGTTGTGGACAGGTCGCTACAAATGATACACAGGCCAAAGCAGGATTCTTACGAATCTTCAACAGCAAAGACCTGACAGGCTGGGAGACGAGCGGCGGTGCCAAATGGGGCGTTGAAGACGGCACCCTTGTCGGCACACAGGGCGATAACTACGCTCCCGGTGACCTGTTCACCACAGATACGTACAAGGATTTTTTATTGACTGCTACCTACAGGGTTGAGTGGCCTTGTAATACCGGTATTTGGTTTCGCTACCAATCAGCATCGAAAGCATACCAGGCTGACATCCTCGAGTACAAGAACCCCGAATGTTATTCCGGCTCGCTTTATTGTCCCGGGAAAATGTTCATTGCAATGAATACGGACAAGACGCTGGTGGACCGGGACGGCTGGAACACAATGAAGGTTCGTGCCGAGGGTGACCACATTCAGATTTGGCTGAACGGCCGGCAGGTCGCCGACGTGCAGGACGACACAACTGATTCCGGCAGGATCGGTTTTCAGGTCCACCCGGGAGAAGAATTCGGCCCAATGAAAATAATCGTTCGCGAAATGCTGCTAAAGCCACTTTAAGCGTTAACATCGCTGTTCCGACAAGAACTAAAAAGGGCCTCGGCAAACGGTCAGGCTGAAGATTCCGCCTCGGCCTCGTCCTGAATATATTCTTTTGGTTTATACCAGCGGGCTACGGGTATGAAAATGGCTGCCGTCACCAGCATGGAAATCACAAAGAACCAGTAGTAGCTGGCTCCAGGCAGTTTGCTTGTGCCATCTTCTTTTGTTATAACGTTATTTACCACTGCTGCGAAAGCGTTTCCAAGCGAGACTGCGAGGAGTTCAACAGATTGGATTAGGGACTTCATTTTCTTGGGGGCCTGTGTGTATGCGAACTCGAGTGCCGTAATTGAGACCATAATCTCGGCGGCGGTCAGAAAGATATATGCAAAGAACTGCCAACCAATGGAGGGTTGTCCCCCCCCTTCTATCTGGATTTCAATCCATACAGGGACAAGAAAGCTCGCGGCCGTCAGGAACATGCCAATACCGATTCTACGCAGGGGTGTCAGGGTCCACAGGCGATTAAGGACAGGATAAATCACCCATGAGAACAACGGGATCAAGATCATGATGAGGAAGGGATTTGCAGACTGCATTTGAGCAGGCAGCCAATCTTTGCCAAGCCATCTGAGGTTCATTTTTCCAGCCTGTATAATCCATGCGGATTCCGACTGATAAAACAACGCGAAGAACATGGATACAAACAGAAAGATTATGGAGAGCCTGCCCAGTGTCCTGACTCCCTGCTTATCAAGCGTTTCTCGCCAGCCGGTCTTGCCGGCGGGAGGGATGTGCACAAGCTTGTATCGGCCCAGCCAGTAAGAGACCATCGCGATAAGCATGAAAGCTCCGGGCACGCCGAACCCAACGGCAGGACCATACTTATCCAGCAGTTCCGGACATTTATACATTGAGATGGCGGCGCCTAAATTGACCGAGAAGTAAAACCAGCCGTAGAATTTCGTTAACAAGTGTTTGTTAGAGGCCCCAAACTGATCTCCTACATTGGCCGACAAACATGGCTTGATAATCCCAGAGGCCATTGCAATCAGTGCCAGCCCCCCAAACAAGCCCAGGCGGGTGTGATCCAGCGCTAATATTACAAATCCGACACAGTAAACCATCGAGAACCAGATAATGGTCTTAAACTTGCCAAGCCAGACATCTGAAATCACAGCACCGATCAATGGCATGAAATAGACCGCGGAGGTAAACCAGTGGAACCACGCCTTGGCAGGCTCTTCGGCCATGACGTCCAGCGTTCCGTTGGCCCCCATGAGATTTCTGGTCATGAACACGACGAGTATGGAGCTCATACCGTAAAACGCGAAACGCTCAGATGCTTCAGTGCTGAGGATACACGGCATGCCTGGGGGCATTTTTTTCGATGGGATTGGTGCGGTCAGGTACTTACTCTTTGCCATAATAAATTACGCCCCTTATTTTACCCAGTGAAATATTCTCTGTCGAATTTCGTGACAACAATTCTGTAGTTCCTTATCATTGCAATCGCAGTATAATACCCGCATTGTTACTCGGTATCAAAGAAGAAATGAAGTTATGTGAAAATATCAAAAGATTCAGAAATTAGGCTTCGACTTCCAGAACCTGCTTGATTTCAATATGTACAGGTGATAATATCCCCACGAAAGAACATAGGTTAGAAAGGAGCATAAAGCAATGAAAACTTTATCAAATCTTGTTATGATGCTGGCAATTAGTGTTATTGTGTTCGGTTGTGCACCTAACGAAATGGATAAGGAGAAAGAGTTGGAGAAGTTCATCACCGCACATGTGCAAAAAATCAAACCTATGGAGAAAGAAACCAATCTCGCCTGGTGGGACGCGGCCGTCAGCGGCAAAGCCGAGGATTATGATAAAGTCAGCAAACTGACCCTAAAGATACGCCGCGTTTACAGCGATACGAAAGAGTTTGCTTTCCTTAAAGATATGAAGGAATCCGGTCAAATAAAAAATGCGGTGCTGGCACGGCAATTGGAAGTATTATACAACGCGTACCTGAGAAACCAGATAGAACCCGAACTGCTAAAACAAATCGTTGACTTGAGTACAGAAATTGAAAAGAACTTCAGCACTTTTCGCGGCACCATTGAAGGGAAAAAGGTCACCGATAATGAGATTAAGGAAATCCTGAAAACAGAGACGGATTCGGCCAGGAGAAAACTTGCGTGGCTGGCCGGCAAGCAGGTGGGGGTCGAGGTCGCAGATGATATAATTCGGCTGGTCAAGTTACGAAATAAAGCGGCCCGCAAGCTTGGTTTTGACAATTATCACACTATGTCACTAACCACCGGTGAGCAGAATGTCGAAGAGCTGGACCGGATTTTCAATGAATTATACGAATTGACCAATGAGCCGTTCGCTGAATTAAAAGCTGATTTGGACCGGATGTTGGCAGCCAAGTGCGGCATCGCCGTTACGGAGCTTAAGCCCTGGCATTACCACGACCCATTCTTTCAGGAAACCCCAATGGTATACGAGCTGGATTTAGATACCTATTACAAAGACAAGAATGTCAAGGAATTGGGAGCGAGCTTTTATGCCGGTATCGGATTGGGCGTGGAATCTGTGCTTGCCAACAGCGACTTGTACGAGCGTGAGGGCAAGAATCCCCATGCCTTTTGCACGGATATAGATAAAGAAGGTGACGTCCGTATTCTATGTAATCTCAAGAATAATGAGGCGTGGATGGAGACTCTACTGCACGAATTAGGCCATGCCGTTTACGATAAATACAAGGATCCAAAAGTGCCATATCTTCTCAGAGAGCCGGCGCACACCTTCACAACGGAAGCCATCGCAATGTTCTTCGGTCGATTAAGCCGCAATCCCGCCTGGATGCAGCAGATGTTGAAGCTGTCGGATGAACAGCGGGTGGAAGTCGAAAAAGTAAGCGGCAAATACGCACAGCTTAAACAGCTCATTTTTGCCCGCTGGGCAATGGTTATGTATGATTTTGAAAAGCAGCTTTACGCAAATCCAGAGCAGGACCTGAATTCCCTCTGGTGGCAAACGGTTGAGAAGTACCAGCTTGTGAAAAAACCACCGGGACGAAATGAACCCGATTGGGCCGCCAAAATTCATTTCACCGCCGCGCCCTGCTATTATCATAACTATATGTTAGGTGAATTGTTCGCCTCTCAGCTGCACCACTATATTGTACAGAAAATTCTAAAGCTCGAATCGGATGACAACGTCAGCTATGTTGGTCAAAGCAAAGCCGGCGATTTTCTGGCCGAGAAAGTATTCGAAGCAGGAAATCTTTATCATTGGAATAAGATGATCGAACGGGCAACAGGTGAAAAACTGACGCCGAAGTATTTCGTCAGCCAGTTCGTAGAATGATTAACAGAATATCGCTCTTTTTTCGAATTTCCAGGGAATGGATAGATTATGAATTTAGAAGAAAAGTCGTTACCGGAAATTACAATTAAAGCGCTTGTTTTGGGAGTCTTGCTCTCGATGATCCTCGCGGCGGCAAATGCCTATCTTGGATTGTTTGCAGGCATGACGGTCTCGGCGTCTATACCGGCTGCGGTGGTCTCGATGGGGATATTAAGGTGGTTTCGACGCAGCAATATCCTCGAAAATAACATCGTCCAAACCGCCGCCTCCGCAGGGGAATCACTGGCCGCAGGCGTGATATTCACGATACCGGCCCTCGTCATCCTTGGCTTCTGGGACGATTTCGGTGGTATGAACTACGTGTGGATCACTATCATTGCCGCATTCGGCGGGCTGCTCGGCGTCTTGTTCACAATTCCCCTGAGACGCTCTCTCATCGTTGAAGGCGATTTGCAGTTCCCCGAAGGCATCGCAACGGCTGAAGTGCTTGAGACAGGCCAGGAAGGCGGCAAGGGCGTTTGGATCATTGCGAAAGCGGCCCTTGCAGGCGCCCTGTTCAAGGTCGGAGCAAAAGGCATCGGCCTATGGCCTGAAGTTCTCGAAGGCGCCAGGGGCATCAAAAGAACACTTCTTTACGGCGGCTCCAATCTCAGCCCCGCGCTTCTGTCGGTCGGATACATCGTCGGCCTCAACATCGCCGTCCTCATCTTCCTCGGTGGTGTGTGCAACTGGTATATTGCTATACCCATCTGTGCGCGAATCAGCGATTGGGCGGTTTATCCGGACACCCATCAATTGGCGGGCCAAGCGATGTCTGCCGTCGACTACGCCGGTTATATATGGTCCACAAAAACACGGTATCTCGGTGTCGGGGCCATGCTCATCGGGGGCCTCTGGACAATCTTCAAAATGCGAAGGTCCATCGTCAGCGGCATAAGGAGCGGGCTGGAAGCCTACCGCACCATCGGTAAGGGGCAAAGAGAAATCGAAAGAACGGAAAAAGACATGTCAATGAAATGGGTGCTCATACTCATCATCGCCTCCATTGTCCCTCTGTTTATGGTCTATCAATACTTTGTTAATGATATCACAATCTCTCTGCCGATGGCCGTTGTCATGCTCGTTGCAGGCTTTGTATTCTCCGCTGTTGCGGGCTACATGGCCGGCCTGGTCGGCTCATCCAACAACCCCATCTCCGGAATCACCATCGCCACGATTGTCGTCTCCTCGCTGTTGCTGGTTCTGCTCATGGGCAAAGGCGCAGAAGGAGGCCCGGCCGCCGCCATCATCATCGGCTCGGTTGTTTGCTGCGCCGCCGCTATCGCAGGCGACAACATGCAGGACTTAAAAGCCGGCCGAATCGTCGGCGCAACACCCTGGAAACAACAGGTTATGCAAATCGTCGGTACGCTCTCCGGCGCGATAGTCATCGCACCGGTGCTTATGCTCCTCCACAAAGCCTACGGCTTCAGGGGTCAGGAAGGTGCAGGCAAGGACGCTCTCGCAGCCGTCCAGGCCAATCTCATGGCCTCCGTCTCCCAGGGCGTCTTCAAAGGAAACATGCCCTGGAACTATGCCTTCATCGGCATGGGTGTTGCAATCGCAATCATAGCCCTTGACCTGGTCCTTGAAGCAAACAAGAGCACCTTCCGCACACCGGTGCTGGCCGTTGCCATCGGCTTTTACCTTCCTCTGGAACTATCGGTGCCCATCTTTGCCGGCGGAATCATCCATTGGGTCATACAGCGTTTCCACAAACGACGGGCGACGCCCGCCGAGCAAGTTGAAAAATCCTCCCGGAACGGCCTGCTCTTTGCCTCCGGCCTTATCACAGGTGAAGCCCTGATGGGTATTGTACTGGCAATCCCTATCGTAATCCTCAAGCGGTATGAAATCGTGCTGCCGTATCTGGAACATGTCTACAAACGTACTCTCCCATACGGCGGCGTTATTGGAACGATTTTGCTGTTGGCCGTGGCCTACTGGCTGTATCGGACCGCGAGGGGAAATACCCCTGCCGCCAAAATGCCGACCGGCTAATTCCCTGAGTGCACCTTCATTGGCCTCAATGAATTATCAACTGACTGCAGACGTGCTCAAACTAACCGTCTCAGCCATCCGCAGAAAAGATTTTTTATATAAAAACAGGTACTTCATCCGTTATATATATAGACGATCGTCGGTTTCGAAACTACTTAGGCAGGCCTTAAATGCTGGAAGACAAGCTGCTTGTTATGAAATGCAAGCGCGGCAGCAAGGATGCAATGCGCCGCATCTACGAGAAGTACAAGGATTATTTGCTGACGCTGGCAAGAGCCCTGTTGAATGAAAAGGCGGCGGCTGAAGATGTTGTGCACGATGTCTTTGTTTGTTTTGCACAGTCGGTCGATAAGTTCCAACTGACCGGAAGTCTCAAAGGCTACCTGGCAACCTGCGTGCGTAATCTTGCCATCGACACAATACGGTTAAGAAAACAACATGTCCAAAACCTGTACGCGCAGAACGAAGCCAGGGCAGATTCGGACAGCCCGGAACAGTATGTAATGGAAGAAGAAGAGTTGACGCAATTGAGGCAAGCCTTAAGCCAATTGCCGCATGAGCAGCGGGAAGCCGTTGTGCTACATCTTAAAGGTGGGATGAAATTCAAAAAATTAGCCAAATTGCAGGGTGTCACTATCAGCACTATTCACGGCCGGTACCGTTACGGATTGTATAAACTACGGTCTTTATTAAATCGTGAGAAACCAAAATGAAATCGTTAAAACATGTCGAGAATTTAATAAGCGATTTACAGGATACAACAAGCAATGAAATGGATAAGAGGGTCCTCAGGGATACCCTGCGGACACTGGAGATATCCCGGGAAAAATCGGCCGCTTCAACAACTAATAAAATCCAAACATATGCATTAGCGGCGGCTGGAGTGATTATCGTTGCGATTTTGATTGGAATTACTATTTTTTCAGGTCCGGAAAAACAACCGGGCAAAAAAATCACACAGAGCCAAAAAGTACTCCCTGAAAAAGATATTAGTGTAACGAAGACAATAGACAAAGCAGATACAAAGACCGAGGTTGAAGGAGCAAAGAGCAAGCTTAATGTGGAATTAGCAAGTATCGAGCAGATGTTCAAAGCCCGTAACGTAGAAGGTTTAATAACAATGCTTGCGGAAGGTGAATACAAAAGTAAGGTGGCAGCAGCCAACTATCTGGCAAAGATGGGAGCGGTACAAGCCCTTGAGCCATTAGAGAAAACAAGAGCCGAGTATGGCACATATAACAGGAACAACCCATTTGCGCGGGCGGTTGAGACAATTAAAAGCCGTGTTGCGGCCAAGGTGGACGAAAGCAGCACAATAACTGAAATACCAAAAGCGGATACTACTATAGTCACAGCCGAAAAAATTATAGGCCCTCCCCCGATGCACACAACAATAAGAGGAGGGAATGTGGACCGTGGCAGGTCGGAGTTGGGCGAACCATCGGCAGGGCTGGTAAGGTCTTTTCAAGAAACTGAGGCCAAAGAGGCAGCCGACGGTTATCCAATAAAGGGAGGCGGCAATTCAATAGCGGAAGTAGTGCCGACAAGCCTGATTCAAAATCTTGTTCTTTATTATCCATTCAACATCGCTGATGACCCAAATACTGCCGCCGACATTTCAGGAAACAACTTACACGGGCAAGTGCATGGAGCCAAATACGCACAAGACGAGATACTCAGTGGGACGATGTCTTTTGACGGCCAAGATGATTACATAAGCATACCAGACATTTATCTGGAGGGATTTACTATTGCGGCGTGGGTGAGAACACCAGAAGCTGGTTCGATGAATAACCGGCGCATATTTACGCTGTATGACGAAGGACACTGCTACGCGGTCGAGGGCAACACAAGAGGGGGAATATCCGTGGGTGCAGAAAAAATGGAGGTGGATGATACAACAACGATGCTTATGGGAGGCGAGACTGATACGACAGCATCCACCGACGCAGAAGACGCTAACAGAATATCATCAGAGTCCGAGTGGTCGCGATCAAACTGGGCCGAGGGTGCTCAGTTCAGCGACTACGACTGGCGGCTTAAACCTGATGCGTGGACACACATAACCGTCACTTATGATGGCGTTACAGGCAGGATTTACCGCAACGGCAGGCTGAGAGAGCAAGGACACATACCCGCAGAGGGATTTACAGGAACAGCTTACATCGGCGGTATTGACAGGCATAACGGCGGCTTCTGGCGGGGGATGATTGACGAGGTGGCGCTTTTTAACCGGGCACTTACCGAAGAAGAGGTCGGGCAGCTTTATCTTCTGACCGGCGAAATGGTCGCTACCGGTCCAACCTTAACTGAAGGCGTATCGGGCAACGGCTATTATTTCGATGCAGACCGGGATTATATTGATGTCGGTACCATATCGGGCCTGGGCGTGGAACAGACTAAAATGTTATGGATAAATATGGAAGCCTCTCCGTTGACACATGAAATGTACCTGCTCGATGAAGGCGGCAACAATAACTGGATTGAATTATTCGATTCAGATGGCAATGGCGTCCCGGAGGTCAGGGCAGGCTTTGACGAAGAGAATTACTTCGACAGTGAAGGCGAGATAGTGCAAGGGTACTGGTGTCATATTGCGGTTGTCAGTAAGGCTTCCGGAGAAATAGAAATTTACATTAACGGTGTTTTGGACAGCTCGGTGGCCAACCTTTCCGCTACCAACAAACCAGAAACAATAGTAATTGGCGGACAGTCGGCGGGTTTTAAAGGCATAATCGACGAAGTTGCTATTTTCAACAGGGCCTTATCCGATTATGAAATCCAGCAGGTATATAAGAATGTCGGCAGATTGAGCGGCAATGAGCCGGGACTATCAGGATACTGGAACTTTGACGCCGATGAAGGGGACATCGTAAAGGACGGCAGCCCTTATAACAACAACGGCAAGCTCAGTGACATATGATAACCAAGCCCTGCAAATAGCAAATCGCGTATCGCAAATTGCAAATTGCTTTTATGATTTGCGACAAGCTATTTGCGATAAGCGACTGCATCGCCCTCCATATCGCCCGCCCTATCCATAACCAGAGCGATAAAATGACCCCTGCCCACAATATAAAGGACGGTGTAGTTTCTATTATCCGATGGTGACAAATGCTTATATCGGCGGGTACAATGGTCATAGCGGACAACAGCTATAATTTCGCATCCAGACTGCGCAGTCAACTTAGATATTGACACAGAAACGACAAGTAAGTAGAATTTGGTTGTGTTTAGTCGAGAACAACTTGGGAATTCCATTTGAGAAATCCCGGCATTTTCTGTCAACCAATGGAGGCCGCTTATGGCATTACACACGGTAATTCATATCTTAACAGTAACATTGGCATTAACACAGGTATCGCACCCTGCCTCAGACATTGAGGATATGGCTAAACTGATACCCGGACGAACAGCGGCACAAAACGCCCTGTGGAGTGAAAATCCGCTCAGCGCGCGGTTCAATTCATCGAAACGGGTGGTCGTGGCTGAAATAAAAGGCCCGGCGGTCATTACAATGATCCATTTCGCTATGCCAGCCGTGCTGAAGCTGAATCGCGACCTGCTGCTGAAGATGTACTGGGATTCAGAGAGCGAGCCAAGTGTGGACTGTCCGCTGGTAGATTTCTTCTGCGACCCGGCCGGCCTGCGGGAAGAGGTCAACACAGCGCTTGTGAACAAGCGGCGCGGCTTCAATGCGTATTTCCCGATGCCGTTTCGCAAGTCAGCCAAGATCGTGCTGGTCTATGATGGGCCGGTCGAGCCGGGCAGCGAACTTTGGAAAATTATGCCCTGCTACAGCTATGTTATGTACCGCCAAGTGGACAGGATTGCCGAAGACCTCGGATACTTTCACGCCCATTGGCGGCAGGAAGCCCTTTTGCTTGGCAAGCGCGATTACACGGCCTTGGAAGCTAAGGGCAAGGGCAAGTTCGTCGGCTGGAACGTAACGGTACGCAGGCCCGGCCGAGCGGGGTATCCGGTGGATGAAAATGAAAAGTTTTACATCGACGGTGAAAAAGTCCCATCCATCGAGTTTCAGGGCATCGAAGACTCATTCGGATTCAGTTGGGGGTATCCCGAAACAGAGAGCGAGTTTGCCTTGACCGGATATTTCCCATTCTTAAAAGGGGCGCTTGGTTATCGCTTCTTTATCAACGATGCCATCAGCTTTGAGAAATCTTTGCGTGTGGAGATTGGTTTCGGGGAGAACGAAAATCCGATCTTTCACAGTGAGTTCAGCAAGCCCGGCAGCACGCTGCAGTTGTCAAGTGTTGTGTATTGGTACCAGTTGGAACCTCATCTGCCCCTGCCGGCTATGCCCCCTGCGCCCGAGCGTGCGCCGGCACCTGAGGAACCTTTTTGGCCTGACAAAGAAAAACTACCCACAACTGAAGCCCTGAAGGAACGTGGTGTTCGCCTTTATATGTTATGTGGACGTCCCGAGCGGGAAATTATTTATGCTGAATCCGGGTTTTCCGCGGCGGCTAAAACAGGATATACGTTTGATGGCTGGGGTCTTCCGGTATATCACTGTCGGGCCGACGACCAGGAGCTGCAAATCGAGCTGACAGTGCCGGAGAGAACGCGGGGAACAGTACGGCTGTATGTGATTGACCCGGATGACTTTGAAGGCGGGCGCAAACAAACGGTTAGAGTAGCCGGCAAATCGCTGGGCCTGGTCGAAGGCTTCCAGGAAGGCCGATGGCTCGAACAGCAAATCACCCCTAACGAATCGGCCGACGGCAAGGTTCTCATCCAGGCTCGCAATGCCAGGCAGGGCTCCAACGCTGTGATTTCTATCATTGAATGGATAGAAAGGAACTGAATCGCGCCACAGGCCAAACAAATTATTATATCCAGCTTTTACAGGGAAAATATCAGGAGATGAAAACTATGAGAAAACCCGCCTTTTTGAAAATTACTTTGCTGCTTTTCGTTATTTTATTATCCGGCTTTGTTTTTTGCCCTTCCTGTCAGGCGGCACTTAAAGCCGGCTGTGCCAGAGTCGATATTACTCCACCCGTCGGGGTTTGGCTTTCAGGCTATAGCAGCCGAAACAAACCAAGTGAGCAAATATCCGATGAACTTTACGCTAAAGCTCTTGTACTTGACGACGGTCAAAACAAAATAGCAATCGTTTCGGCTGATTTATTGTGGGTGCCCTTGGAGATTACCGCTGAGGTGCGAGGGATAGTAAAGCAAAAAATCGGTGTCCCTGAAAGCAATGTCCTGATTTGTGCGACACATACCCACTTCGGGCCCAAGGTAGAAAAGATAAGAAAAGACTGGCCCGATACACCCGCCTCTAAAGTCGACAAAGCCTATGTTCAAAAGCTTACAAAAAGGATTGCTGAGTCGATATTAACCGCCGCCAAAAATACCAGGCCGGTAAAGCTGGGCGTAGTAAAAGGTGAAATTTCCGAAATCGTTTATAATCGAAGGACAAAAAAGCCCGATGGTTCGGTGGCAATGACCTTCCGGCTTCCGCCTGCTGACCCGAATCTGGTTTTCGGCCCCATTGACCCGGAGGTTGCCATACTCCGAGTCGAAGATACAGATAGCTCCATTGTAGGCACTATCGTCAACTATGCCTGCCATCCCGTCTGCGGTGCTACAGATAACGAGGAATTCTATTCCATATCGGCTGATTATCCCGGATACACTGCACGGGTTGTCGAACAGATGGAGGGAGGAATTTGCCTATTTGCGCTCGGCACAGCCGGCGATATGAACCCGGTAAGAATCCGGGGAGAGAATCATCGCTCACGGATTGGCAAAGCCCTGGGCGGAGAGGTCCTGCGACGACTTCAATTCGTTTCCACATCCGGGGACATTGCTCTAAAAGCGCTGAAAAAACCGGTCATCCTCCCGATAAAGAAAGACCTTCCGCCTGAAAGAATTACAGATGTGAACAAACCAGAGGAAATCTTGGCAACAGAGATTCAGGTTTTAAGAATCGCCGATATTTACATTCTTGGACTGCCCGGAGAAATACTGGTGGAAGTAGGTTTGGAGATAAAGAAAAAAGCAGGATTGGAAAATCTTTTTATTGTTACACTGAGCAATGACACAATCGGCTATGTCTGCCACAGCCAGGCCTATGACGAGGGAGGGTACGAACCCGGCTGGGGAACCAACCTGGCAAAAGGGGCCGGTGAGATTATGATAAAGGAGGCCTTGGAGCTTATTGACCAAATGAAAAAAAACAAATAGCCCTCTTTTTAAACTGCGCTATAGACTTTATGGCTACGCCAGCTTGGCTCTGTTCTCATAGATTTTCAGGATGGAGTCCGCGATGTCGTCCATATCCCTTTTCGTTCCGAGGAGCATACTCTGAGAGAACCACACCGCTTCTTTACAGAGCTGGTCGTTGTCGGGACAGTGATTTTCTTCTCTGTATCTCTTTAGCCTCTGGCTCGAATAAAGTCTCTTATAACCTCTCGAATTCAAAGCATCCTCAACCAAACCATCTTTATTTTGGGGGCCATAACCTCCTGAGCAGGGAATACCTTCGGCTCGCAGGGCTGCAAGGAACTTATTTCGGGTAACGTTACTAAAATGCTCTTTTTTATAGCGGAACGGATACAGATGGTATGCAGACCTCGTTGCTCCTTCAGCTAATTTGTAGGGAATAATCCCCGGTATGTCTTTGATTATCGAGGTTAAATAAAGCGCGTTCTCCAGACGCGTATCAGCGTCTTTTTGAATGCGCTTCATCTGTGACATCAGAATAACGGCCTGGAACTCCTGCATTCTGCGGTTACTTCCCCTGACGGGGTAACCACTGGTTCTTTTTACACTACCATAAGGTCTGCCGCAGTTATGGAAAGAGTAACACCTGTCCATAATCTCCTCGTCATTGCCAATGATGGCGCCACCTTCACCGGCCGGGAGGTTTTTGGAGTTCTGAAAACTGAAACAGCCCAGGTCGCCGAGAGTTCCGCACTTCTTGTTTCTGTATTCCGCCAACCACGCCTGGCAGGCATCTTCTATTACCAGAAGGTTATGCTTTTTTGCAATGGCATTGATTCTGTCCATATCGGCAGGTAGCCCCAGAATATGAACAGGCAGAATCGCTTTTGTCCGTTCGTTGATTCTTTCTTCGATTTTGTCCGGATTCATCGTGAACGTTTCCTGGTCGGTATCAACAAAAACCGGCAGGGCCTTGGTAAGAAAAAGCACGTTATAAGTTGCAATAAATGTATAAGGCGCAACAAGAACCTCGTCTCCGGCATCCACCCCAAGCACGTGGAGGGCAACAAGCAGAGCAGTGGTACCACTTGCAGTGGCAAGACAACGCTTGGCCCCCATTAGCTCGGCGTACTTTTTTTCAAATTCTGTAACCTTTGTCCCCCTGCCCCTATACCAATTCCCGCTGCGTAATACGGATAAAATAGATTCTTCGGCACCTTTATCCCAGACGGGCCAATCATACCAGCCTTTGGTTCTCACCGGCTGACCCCCAAGAATTGCCGGTTTACCCGCCTTTTTGCTCACATTTCCATACGCCGGAATGCGACCTGATGCAGCCGCAGCGAGAGAGGCTGCCGACGCTGCATTTAGAAATTCCCGCCTCGTTAAATCTTGTTTATCCATTTTTCTCCCCTTTCAAAATCCCGAGATATTTTTTCAAGTTCTCTACATAACACGTAAAACTATGTATGAATATCCACCTCAAGTGGTATAACGTATCGTGCCGGATTTGTCAAC
>CAYVIT010000020.1:4370-22655 GCA_964451425.1 uncultured Pirellulales bacterium | reverse complement strand
CTATGTATGAATATCCACCTCAAGTGGTATAACGTATCGTGCCGGATTTGTCAACAATATAATCCCATTTCTTGATGTATTCGGTGCCCGGCAAAAACTCGTCATTTGTCTGTTTTAGCTTTTGCGATAACACAGCTTCCATCTTTTTCTGCAATTCACTATGCTCGCTTTTACCGCAGAGATTATTGAGCTGGTAAGGATCTTTTTTGTTATCATAAAACAGCCAGGGGCCGTTTAGATCGCGGACATAAGTATATCGACTTGTACGAATGCCGCGATACTCTCTGCCGCCTCTCGCTCTTGTCCACTGGCCAAAGGGTGATGGGCAGCTAATCATCGCAGCGTTGTCCTTCGGTTTCTCGGCTCCTGTTAGAATACCGGAGAAATCGGTCCCTTCAACGGTGTCGGGTATTTCAATACCGCTTAAACCCAGAAGCGTCGGCATAATATCAGGTGCATTAATCGGCATGGCAATTGTTTTGCCTTTCCTGCCGAGTTTAGCAGGATAGCGCAGCAAAAACGGAACCAGGATGGACTCATCCCACGGCTGTTGCTTTTTTTGCCCGCCCTGCGAATAGAGCATGTCCCCATGGTCAGACGTGAAGACAAGTATGGTATCATTTTCAAGATTCGCTTCTTTAAGCGTCTGAAGGATTTCTCCAATACAGTCATCCAGTGCGGCGATATGTGCATAGTAGCCGGCAAGGGCCTTTCTTGCCTGAGCTTCGAACTTTTTGGGGACATTTGGCCGCAATTTGATTTGCGCTTCACTAAATTGTTTTCTATACTTCTCCGGCGCGGTGTGATAGGGCGCATGGGGCGGCCCCCACGAAAGAAAAAGAGCGAATGGACTGGCACCGGCGTGCTCGCGAATGTAGCGCTGTGCCTCGCGGGTCTGGGCGATTGCGTCATAGCCACTCCATTTTAGCTTTATGTTCGCATCTGCGTAATAGGAGGAGTTGTTGTAGTTATGCGTACAATCCATTGCCTTCCAGAATTTAAATCCCTGCCGCCTCTCTCTCGGAATAAAGGCGCTCCTATCACGTCCATCCAAATGCCACTTGCCAATATATCCGGTTTCGAAACCAGCTTTGTTATAAACCTGAGCAACGGAACCGGCATCAGTATTGAGGCGCACGTCATTTAGAAAAACGCCGTGCGTGAGCGGAAATCGGCCGGTCATCAAGCTCGCCCGATAGGGAGAACACACCGGGCAGCCGGACACGGCATTGCCAAAATTAACGCTTTCGGCGGCGAGTTTATCGAGGTTCGGCGTCCTGACATTCGTATCTCCGGCATAACCAGTGGCCTGGGCGCGCCACTGGTCTGCAAAGATAAAAACCAGATTCGGATTACGAGAAATGCGCTCTTTGCCCGAAGCACCAGCCAAGGACAATTTCCTACCAAGCGTAACCGAGGCAGCCCCAACTGCTGCACGCTGTAGAAACCGCCTTCTTCCAATATGGCCTGTGTCCATAAAAAACCCCACATAATCAATCCAAAATGCCTAAAGTTTGGAGTGCCTAAAGTTACGCATGTTTTTACTTTAGTTCACTTTAGCTCACTTTAGGCACTTCAGACAAGCCCCACCGTACAATCTAACATAGGCGGCGGTTTTATACCAATCCTTTTAGATGCTTGATACTTCGCTCGGCCTGTTCGATAGTGCCGCACTCGACGCTCAAAACAATGTCACGCGGAGCAGAAATGCATACCTCGATTACTTTTTTCCAGTCTATCACGCCGTCGCCGCAGGCACAGCCGGCGGGAGTGCCGGTAACTTTTCCTCGTTCGTCTTCGGATTGCTGTATTGAAATATCTTTGGCGTGGAGATGGACCAAATTGTCCTTGATACTCTCCAACCACTTAATCGGGTCGTGTCCGCTCAGATAACTATTGCCGGTATCGAAGTTGATACCGATAGCCGGAGAATTAACAAGCTGATAAATCTTTTCCAGACCTTCGGGACTTTTGCTGTACTGCTGGTGCGGCTCAAGACCAATCATAACGCCGCGGCTCTCAGCAACCGCCGCCGCTTCGGTAAGCACATATTTCATCAAAACGTGGTCTTCTTCCTCCGTGGTCCAGGCTGGTTTCGGGCCTTCGTCGCTGTTGACAACCGGCGCACCGCACTCGGCTGCGAAACGAATCGCCTGTTTAAGGTAGTTCACACTTATATCCGGCTTACAAAGCGTAGTGTGTGACGACAAGCCGGAAAGTCTCACGCCGGCCTTTTCACAGGCACGCTTGACCCGGAACGGGTCGTCCAGTAGTGAAACAGTCGCGTAGTAACCGGCTTCGCTCATCAGTTCGCGTCCCCAGTGAACCCACGGCTCGATATATTTATATCCCAGCTCGGCCGCCTTCTCTACGCCGGCTTCAAACGACATATCGGCATGTCGCACAAATTCAAGATTGACTCCAATGTAAACATTTGCCATTTCAATGACCTCCCTTTCACACAAGTATATACAATCAGTTCTATAAACGCCAGGGACTGCGCATTGCGCGTTTGAGCATACGGTTCGCCTCTTCACTATTGAGGAAACGTTCGTTCTTTGTGTCCCATTTCAGTTTCCGTTCGAGCCGAATCGCAATATCGCTTATCTGGCATATTATGTCCCCCTGGACGGCATCATCAATATGGGATATCGTCCGGGCACGGGTTTTCACGCAATCCAGCAGGTTCCTGACATGGTTGTCGCTCTTATCAAGCTGAATGTCGTTCGGCCCAAACTCCGTCGACAAAAGCTCCTTCGGATGAGCGGTGAGGCCTCCACGGTTTACCTGGACCCAGCCATCGGTTCCTTCGAAGGCGGTGCCGTGACTTTGTATCTTGCCGTAGCGCTTCGGCCATTCTTCTCGGCAGGGCCAGCCCGTAAAGTTCATAGTGATACCGCTGTCATACTTGCACACAACATCCCAGTTCTTGGCCGTATCACAAACACCGTCCGACGAAGGCCAAACACCCTTGCCTTCAATCTCCAACGGCGTCTTGACCTTGTCACCGCCGCCCCAGAGGGCAATATCCACAGGATGGATACCCCAGCCGGCAATAAATCCAAGCGCATAATCGGAAATAAACCACCACAGGCTGTTAGAGCAGCGGTCCTTTGTATAAGGCACATAGGGAGCGGCTCCCAGCCACATATTATAATCAATCCAATCCGGCTCAGGCACCGGCTTCGGGTCGCCTCCGGAAGAACTGCCGGGAGACCATACATTGATTGTATGCAGCTTTCCTATCCGCTCGTTCAAGGCCAGCTCGCACGCAAAACGGAAGTTCCGATTCGACCGCTGTTGCGTACCGAACTGAAATTTTCTGCCATAGCGGTGAACCGCTTCGCGCATCGCCTGGTCCTGTTCCACAGACAAGCCCATCGGCTTTTCCATATACACATCTTTTCCCGACCTGACCGCCGCCAGTGACACCAGGACATGCCAATGGTCGGTCGTGGCCACAAGGACAACATCAATATCATTGCGTGCCATCAGCTCACGAAAGTCTGTGTAAGCAGCACATCCTTCACTCTGATAATGTTTATTGACCAGATTTCGGGTCACTTCGCGAACCTGTCTTTTGAGGTCACAGATCGCAACGACCTGGGCGTCTTTCTGCGCCAGAAAGTTGTGCATCACGCCCGTGCCTTGAGGCCCCACCCCAACACAACCGACAGCGATACGATTACTCGCAGCCACGTTGCCAGCCTTGCCAAGCGCCGATGACGACACTATATACGGAAAACCAATTGCCCCCACAGCGGTACCGGTGGCCCGCTTCAAAAATTTTCGACGACTAATTATTCTTTGTCTCATAACACAAACTCCCTTACCTCAAGATTAACCTAAATAAAAAATCCACATAATCAACATCAGGAATCAATTTCATAACCGCCACGGACTGCGCATCGAACGGTTCAGTATCCGGTTCGCCTGGTCATCGTCCACGAATCGCTCTTTTTCAGGATTCCATTTCAACGGCCGGCCAAGCCGATATGCAAGATTACCTAAATGACAAACAGTTATCGAGCGGTAACCTATCTCTTCGTCGCAAACCGTTTTGCTGCGCGTGCGGATACATTCCAGGAAATTACCCTGGTGGCTTTTGCTCTCATAAAGGTTTATCTCCTGCGGTTTGATTTTTTGTCTTGCGAGAGTTTCCGGCCAGGTGCGTAAATATCCCCGATTAACCTCTACTTTCCCCTCGGTACCCGTAAACAAAACACCGTTAGCGTTATCGCGAGTCATAACGACGCCATTTGCATATTTATATGTAAGTACCTTGAAGTCCTTACCATCAGGCGGGATAACCTCAACCGGTCCGCTGCCGTCCATACCCAAACCCCATTGGGCGATATCGAAGTGGTGCGGCCCCCAGTTTGTCATTTCGCCGCCGCCATAATTCCAATATCCCATCCAGCCGTGTCGCAGCAGGCCCGGATGAAACGGTCTCCACTGCGCCGTACCCAGCCACATCTCCCAATCGATACAATCCGGCACAGCCTCAGCCGGCAGGTCACATTCACGGGCAGGGCCGCCAACTCCAATCGTTACCGACTTAACCTGCCCGATGTAACCGTTGCGGACCAGCTCACAGGCAAAACGAAAATTCCTGTCGGAACGCTGCTGCGTACCCATTTGATATACACGACCATAACGCCTGACGGCATCGGCCATTGCCCTGGCCTCGCCGATGGTAAGTGACATCGGCTTTTCGCAGTAAATGTCCTTGCCGGCCTTGGCAGCAGCGATATTTATCATGGCGTTGGAGTGCGACGGTGTAGCAGTTACTACCGCATCGATATCGGCACGAGCCAAAAGCTCTCGATAATCTTTGTAGGCGGCACAATCCTTATTGCCGTAGTACTTGTTGGCGATGTCACGAGCTTGATTCAGCCACCTGTTATCGACATCGCAGACCGCCACCATCTGGACTTCGGCACTGCCCATAAAACCTCCGGGCTCAACCCAACCCAAATTCGGGACCGTACCACCGCGCCAACCCATGTGGGCGGTTCCCTGGTTACCCATTCCAATGCAGGCCACTATAATTCGATTATTTGCGGCAGCGCGGCCGGCCTTGCCCAGTGCCGAAGACGATACCAAATACGGGAAACCAAGCACTCCCACAGCCGTACCGCCGGCACCTTTCAAAAACCGCCTTCGACTAATTCTTCTTTGTTTCATAGTCAGAATTCCCTTTTCCAATCACTAAACGAGTTCAATAATCAGTTCTACAGACACCAGGGACTGCGCATCGGCCTTGTTAACATTCGGTTCGCCTGGGCGTCGTCAATAAACTCTTCCTCCTCGGGACTCCATTTTAGCTTACGTCCCAGCCGCATCGCGATTTCACTAAGCTGACATAGTGCATCGGAACGGACCGCCACCTCAACAGGAGCGACTGTTCTTGCCCGGCTCTTGACACAGTCCAGGAAATTTTGCTGGTGGTGATTACTCACCGGTAAATGAACCTCGCCGGGGCCGATTTCCTTCCTGAGCAATTCCTTTGGATGAGCGTCCACCTTGCCGCCCAGATGCTCTTCCTTGACGAACACCCAGCCGTCGGTTCCCTCAAAACGAACGCCGAGCGGATTCCTTTTCCCATCGGTAAAGTTCATTGTAACGCCGTTGGCAAACTTAAAATTTACATCCCATCCTGTCGCGTTGTTGCATGTCCCGTCCCGCGGATACTCACCAATTCCCTCCACCTCCAAAGGCCCCGTAAGGTCCGTCCCGTTACCCCACGTCGCAATGTCAATCGTATGTATTCCGCAGCCGGCAATCCATCCAAGAGAGTAATCACTGATATGCCACCAGTGACTGTTGCTCACCCGGCTCGGATGATAGGGCGCCCACGGCGCAGGCCCAAGCCAAAAATCATAATCAATCGAATCAGGAACCGGCATCGCCGGAAAGTTCTCGCTGGCTATGCTGTACCTCGAAGCCACCGTGATTTTACGGATTTTTCCGACCCGGCCGCTGCGAACCATCTCGCAGGCAAAACGGGAATTCCGACTCGACCGCTCCTGCGTTCCGAACTGAAAGACCCGGCCGTACCGATTGACTTCCCGGCGCAGTATCTGTCCCTGCTTGACGCTCATCCCTAACGGCTTCTCGCAATATACATCCTTGCCCGACCGCACCGCCTCCAATGCGTGCAGCACATGCCAGTGGTCTGTAGAAGCCACCACGACCGCATCGATGTCGTCGCGGGCACAAAGCTGGCGAAAATCATTGTATCCGGTGCACACCTTTTTGTTGTAATGTTTATCCACCCGCTGCAGGGCGCCTTCGCGATTAGGCCGCTTCACATCGCATACGGCCACAACCTGCGCATCCCGAAGGTTGATAAAATTACTCAGCAGCGCACCGCCCCGGCCGCCCGTGCCGATAAAGCCCATCGTAATGCGGCTGCTCGCAGCGACATTGCCCGTCTTACCCAGCGCCGAAGAAGAAACTATATATGGAAAAGTAATTGCTCCCACTGCGCCGCCTGCCGCTTTTTTCAAAAAGCACCGGCGTGTAATATCTTTATACTCCTGCATAACCCATCTCCTGTTCATAGAATGCTTTATTTGCATCTGTATCTGCCTGACGAAAGTACTAAAATGGACTGCTCATTGTAACGATAACCACAATTGCCGTCAAAAGAAAAAGGGGGAAACCACACCCTGCCCGGCTTATGCTGTCTCGTTTAGTTTAATCATATTTTTGGCTGTTTCGAGGACCCTCTCTCGCAGTGCCTTTGGTGCGATGACCTGGACCTGGTCGCCATAGCCGAGAATCCACCAGCTAATCTCACCCAGGCCGTCAACACGAAATTCCACGGTGGCAGAGCCATCGCCGTTGCGAGTAACCTGTTGAGTACTGTGCCACTGAACTTCAGTAACATTATTAGCTACTTTGGGCAAAAACCTCAGCCCGATATTGTAGATTCTGCCTTCCGGTATCATCGACCACGCCCTACCCAGGTAGTCATTCAAATCGAAACGCTCTCCGCCGAGGTAACATTTTTCCATTACTTCCAGTTCCCTGATGCGGTTAAGCTTAAAGGTACGGATACTTTCGTGCATACTCGAAAAGCCCACCACATACCACGCCCTCTGGTTGAACAACAAATGATAGGGATGCAAGTCCAACTCAATAATGTCACTCTCGAAAAGCGAATGGTAACAAATATGCACCTTACGTTTTTTTGTTATAGCCTTTTGCAATTGTGCGAAGGTCCTGTCAAGTCCCCCTGAACTGTGGACAGGTGCCTGCGCGCCGGACCGGGCAGAGATATTTCGCAAAGCCATATTGCAATACTGGCGGATTCCGGCCGGCAGATTATTTTCGATTTTCAAAGCAGCCAGTAACGCCGAACTTTTGAACGGCAGCTGTATCTGGTTATGTGCCTTGTACACCAGCAAAAGCAGACTCAGCGCCTCCTGCAGGTTCAAATCAACAGGCGGCAGGAAAAACTCGGGTTCTATTGTGTAACTGCTCGTCCTGGCATCATAACGACACGGTACACCAATTAAACGCAGCTCCTTCAAGTCGCGAAATACAGTCCTTCGACTCATACCTAACATCTTCGATAAATCTTCAACGGCATAGCTTTTTCCCGCCTGCAAGGTCGTTAAAATCTGCATCACTCTACCTATTCTGCTGGATTTCATAGCCTGACTCCCTGAATTAACCCCTGAGGGGTAAAACCTATTTTCCTCCTGTCAAATTCAACTTCCAATTAGTTTCGCAATTATACAACAGATAAGGGATTAATGCCAAAATTTTAGCTTGAATTTTGGGGACATAATACCGAATTCCCATCTGAGACAACGCTTACTTCATATCTGACGGTTCCAGAGTAACCATTTTCCCATCAATATTGAGACTTCAAATGGCTGATTATGCTGGGGACCCCATTTTGCGACGTATTGCAAAATGGGAACCCTCTGGTATACTTAACCTTTTCTACAACTACAGTTTGATATGGACAGAACTTATGCCGTTGCCGGTTGTTGCAATAATTGGTCGGCCGAATGTGGGCAAGAGCAGTCTCTTTAACGCGCTGGCCGGCGAGATGATAAGTATCGTCGAGCCGACCGCCGGTGTTACAAGAGACCGTGTCAGCACCTTCATTGGGAAAAACGAAAAGTATTTCGAGCTTATCGATACCGGCGGATACGGAGTAGTAGACAGCGACCGGTTAAGCGAGCATATCGAACAGCAAATCGGCATGGCGATTGAGTCGGCAAACCTGGTTTTGTTTATGGTCGATATTCGTGACGGCATTGTGCCGTTGGACCAAATAATAGCACGGCTGCTGCGCAAACACGCACTTGACGTCATAGGCGTTGCCAACAAAGCGGACAACGCAAAAATGTTTCCGGCTGCGGGCGAATTTTCAAAACTCGGCTTCGGGGAATTCCTGTGTATCTCCGTGAAGAACAATCTTAATAAAGCCGTCCTGCTCGATAAAGTCCTTGGCAGGCTCGAAAATCTTGAATCAGCCAAACCCGCTGAGCCGACTATGAAGATAGCGATAGTCGGGAAGCGAAACACCGGCAAAAGTACACTTGTAAACGCTATGGTCGGTTCCGAGAGGGTCATCGTCAGCGAGACGCCGGGTACCACCAGAGACGCCGTGGACGTGAGGTTTGAGAAAGACGGCCAAACCATCATCGTTATTGACACGGCGGGGATAAGGAAAAAGAGCAAAATAGCTGACAGTATTGAATTCTACGGTTATGTCCGTGCGACACAGTCTATCCGCCGGGCTGATGTCGTCCTATTTCTGATAGATGCCACACTGCCGGTTTCACAGGTAGATAAAAAACTGGCCAGATTCATCACTGAGCAATACAAAAGCTGCATAATCGTTATCAACAAGTGGGACCTGGCCAAAGACTCGGCTGCGACCAGCGACTACGAAGAATATTTGACAAAGCTGCTGCCGGTATTAAAATATGCACCGATAGCCTTTACTACCGCAACCGAGGCAAAAAACGTCCAGAGCGTTTTGGATTTGGCGGCTGAGATCTTCAAGCAGACAACTACGTGGATACCCACTGCCAAATTGAACAAGGCGTTTGAATTGATAAAGACAGAGCGGGCTGGGGCAAGCAAAAGCAAAGCCGGCTGGCCAAAGATTTACTACGCTACACAGATTGCCGTCAACCCGGTTACGATACTAATGTTTGTGAACAAGCCGGAGCTTTTTGAAGAGAATTATATGCGGTTTATAAAAGGCAGACTGCAATCAATACTGCCTATAGGTGAGGTGCCGATTAGGCTTCTGACCCGAAGGCACAGAGAATGTCGTTAGTATTTAGTTGTAACGCTTAGTTCCGTCATTCCTGCGCAAGATTGTCACCCCTGCGAAGGCAGAGGCAGGAATCCATAACTTGAACGCTACGCTGTTTTTTGGAGAGATTGGAATGGATGCGCTTTTGCTAATGCTGGTTTGTGGTGGTGGGTATTTGATAGCTTACCATACGTACGGTCGGTTTCTGGCCAGGAAGATATTCAAACTTGATAAAAATGCACCCGTGCCATCAGAGCAGCTCAAGGATAGTATCGATTATGTCCCCACCAAGAAAGGGATAATCTTTGGTCATCACTACACCTCGATTGCGGGCACCGGGCCGATTGTCGGGCCTGCTATCGGGATTATCTGGGGCTGGCTGCCGGCAATACTCTGGCTGGTGCTCGGCAGTATTTTTATGGGCGCCGTCCACGATTTCGGCTCGCTCGTGGTTTCAATGCGAAACCAGGGCAAAAGCATCTCGGAAGTAGCAGCTAAATACATAAATATTCGAGTGCGGTTTATATTCTTCTGCATTGTGTTTTTGAGTCTGCTCATTGTTATCGCAATATTCGGCGTTGTTATTGCGGCGGTATTTACGAGGTTTCCCAGATCAGTTATCGCGGTCTGGCTTCAGATACCCATCGCAATGACGCTGGGGTATGCGGTCTATAAAAAAGGCGCAAATATCCCTGCTGCAACAGTTATTGCTGTGGCTGCTATGTATCTGTGTATTGCGGTTGGTAGTCGAATGCCTGTTACGCTTGGCACAACCTTTGGAATGCCCGCCACAGGACTGTGGGTGATAATTTTACTGATTTATGCATGGGCAGCATCGACACTGCCGGTAACGATACTTTTGCAGCCGAGGGATTATATCAATGCCTGGCAGCTATTTATCGCTATGGGCCTTCTGGCAAGTGGGGCAGCGGCAGCAGCGTTAGGAGGCAAGCTATCTCTTGTTGCACCTGCCATTAACCATTCACTACCGGCAGACACACTGCCAATATGGCCTTTTATGTTCGTGATAATCGCCTGCGGCGCTATAAGCGGCTTCCATTCCCTCGTTGCCAGCGGTACAAGTTCTAAACAGGTGGCCAGAGAACCGGACAGCTTATTCGTGGGTTACGGCTCAATGCTCCTGGAGAGCACCCTGGCGGTGCTGGTTATTATCTGCGTCGGAGCCGGTATTGGTATGGCTTTGAAAGTTGATAACGGAACAATCCTTACAGGCAAGGCCGCCTGGCTGCATCAATACAACTCCTGGATGGGAGACAAAGGGCTGTCGGACAAAATTGCACCGGTAGTTATTGGTGCAGCCAATATGATGGGTTCGCTCGGGCTGCCCAAAATGGTCGGCATTACGCTGATGGGTGTATTCATAGCATCGTTTGCCGGAACAACGCTCGATACCTCGGTACGAATCCAGCGCTATGTGGTAAGCGAACTGGCGAGCGATTTGCGAATTCCATATTTGACCAACAGATGGACGGCAACCAGTTTCGCTGTGCTTACAGCGGCAGGGCTGGCCTTTGCTACGGGTGCAGACGGAAAGGGAGCTATGAAGCTCTGGCCGCTGTTCGGCATATCAAACCAGCTACTTGCCGCACTCGCCCTGCTGGTGATTACACATTATCTCAAACACAAGGGCGGATTAAAATTCCTGTTTACCGCAATTCCCTGCGTCATAATGCTGGTGATTACCAACTGGGCAATGGTGAAAAACGAAATAACTTTTCTTGAAAGCCAAAGCTGGCTTCTCGTTATAATCGGAGGAGGTATCTTTGCGCTGGCTTTGTGGATGACAGTTGAGGCATTGATAACTTTCTGTACCGGCGAACAATAGCGAGATAGGGTGTCTGTTTAGCCGGGTGGGACCTTCGAAGCCTCTGTAGAAGAAACAGGTATCAACTTAAATTTGGCTTCCGCCGGCTGCTGCGGATTTGTCAACTCAATTTCACCCTTGCGGACAGACTCTTCAGGAAAGTTATAGACAACTTGTCTTTTTGGCTCTGCGATGTTTTTGTCACCGTCAAGAACGTATAACGTCATCATGGGGGATGGTTGGAGCTCATAGGCCCTTTTTGCCTCAGGTGTGGCCTTAATAGCTATGGGACTCAGTACTTCACCCAGATTGTTTACATCAACGTAGTATTTGCCCTGGAGGGTCGGACTTAAGGCGATGCCGAGCGTTGGTGCCTTTATGGTGTAACCGCTAAGCCTATCCGGCTCAGGCGGCATTGTGATTTTCACTGGCAGGGAGGCTTGTCTTGTTTGGCCGGCTGCCAGCCTGATGTAAGGTGTTTCTTCGACAGGTGAAACTCTTGCCTGCTCAATTTCCCTGCGTGTCAACAAAACTTCCGCAACGCGCTTTTCCTGACCCCAATCCTCCGGCACAAGCATATCTACCTGCGCCGGCTCAACGGTTGCCTGGCTCAGCGGATTTTGGTTCTCATCTACACACTGTATATCCAAACGCCTGTTAACAAGCCCAACAACTCTAACGGGGAGCACCTCCGGTTTACAGGATTCGACTTTCAGGCCAAGCCTGTTTATCTCCTTGTCCCTCTTTAAAAATGGCAGCAGGGTCAGGGAATAGCTGCCGGGTTCATTCATCTTTTCTTTTGCAGCATCAAAGTCAATCTTGAGCCCTTGACCCTCTTCTAACTTCTTACTCATCTCAGCAATCTTGCGCAGCGGACCTTTGAGAATCATCTCCTCAACAGGAACAGACGATGTATCGTCGAAACTTACCCAGAGTTTGGGATTGGACCTGACAATACCTATCGTAGCCGTTGAAACAGGCAATTCTTCGTCCAGGGCCAAGTCCGCCCAGACCCAGATTAAGACCGTTATGAATACCACAACCGCTATTTTGCCAAATTTGGGCTTTTTTATCATTTCGATTTGATGATACTATGCAAAATCTTTTTGGTCCCGGCCAATATCTTTTTTGGGATGCCCCCATAGCCTCTCGCCGATTCGTACAGAATCAGCCATCGTACTGGTCAGGTGTCTTCTCAACTCAGATTCGCTTATGTTTTTGGTCAGCTTCCCTTTCTCGGCAAGCGAAATGATGCCGGTTTCCTCACTTACTACCAAACAGGCGGCATCCGAACCTGCCGTCATCCCTATAGCGGCCCTGTGGCGGGAGCCAAGTTCAACGCCGTCAATACTTCCAGCTTCGGCCAAAGGCAGCTGCACACTGGCGGCCATTACCCTGTCATTTCTTATTATCACGGCCATATCGTGAAGGGCGGTGCCGGGGTAAAAAATAGTCCTGAGCAGCTCAGCCGTAACCTCGGCATCAACTCGAACACCGGATTCTATAAACTCTCCTAAGGCTACACGCTTCTCAATTACTATGATGGCTCCGGTCTTGGCGGCGGAAAGCTCAGTTACGGCAGTTACTATTTCTTCAACAGTTTTTGTTAGCTGCTGTGACGAACCCAACCAGAATCTGGGCTGCCCTATTCGTATAAGCGCTCTTCTAATCTCAGGCTGAAATGCTGCAACGGCAATGACCAAAACGCCGATTAAAAAACCTTTATAAAGATACTCCAGGCGTTCAAATCTAAGCTGCTCGGCTACCAGGTTTAAGATGAGCACACCGGCGATGAGAATGAGTATTACGCTGCGGAACAACCTCTCCCCGCGAGTTCCTTCGAGGAAATCAACCACCCAGTAAACAACAAGGCCAATGAGAAATAATTCGATAACAACACGCCACCATTCATACCCTGCCACCCGGTAGAAATAATAGCTGAGTGTTTCCACTAATCAAATCCTTTTTACAGTGTACCGGAACATAAAGGCACAAGGCAATCTCAGATTCAACCGCCCATAATTTGTGCCCTTGAGCTCTGCGTATCAGGGTATCCTCTTGTCAGTGAGCTTACTTGGCTTGTCCAAGAGAAACACCCTGTCTATGTCTTCCATCATCTCCTGATGATTAATACGAAGAATGCGCTCGTGCCTTCTGCTCGCCTCAGCCTTCGTCTCGCCCAGCTGTCTGCCACAACCGCAAGGCAGGAAAACCAATGCACACAAGACAACAAACAAAAGCACTTTACAGACAAAAACAGACGTATTTTTCATCACTTGTTCCTTCTTCAACATCTAACAAACCGACTCTCTTCTCAGAAAGTCCCCTTTGTACTAACAAGTCGGCACATTTATTATGTGAGCAACGCAAAAACTACCGCTATCTATCATTTTATTATAGCAGCTACCCCCCCGGCTGTCAACTCTAATCGTGTGAAAAAAACTTCTTCGTTAGTCCGAGAATATCTGCTAAAATCCAAATTTACTTGATTCATTATAACCAAAATGGTAACAATTGTTAGCTCGAAACAGACAGGAGGAATAAAAAATGGAAAATAATCGACGGGACTTTATGAAAATGATGGCCGCGGGAGTGGCTGCGGCGGCACTGCCCGGATATGCACGGGAACCAAAAAAAGAAGCAAAGAAGAGCAAATCTGTCGCCCAGACAGCGCTGCCACGCTGGCGGGGATTCAACCTGCTGGATATGTTCACAATGCGAAGCAGGGGCGACTTCCCGGAAGACGATTTCCGCTGGATACACGACCTGGGCTTTGACTTCGTTCGTTTTCCGATGTGCTATCGGCTGTGGATAAAAGACGGCGACGACTACAAAATCCACGAGCCAATGCTCGAAAAACTCGACCGGGCTGTGCAGCTCGCCAATAAATACGGTCTTCACGTCAGCCTGAACTTCCACCGCGGCCCGGGATATTCGGTCAACCGTGAATTTACCGAGCCGTTTAATCTCTGGAAAGACAAAGAAGCACTTGACGCGTTTTGCTTCCACTGGCAGATGCTGGCGAAGCGCTATCGTGGCATTTCGAGGAACAAACTCAGCTTCGATTTAATCAATGAGCCTCCATCTATCGGTAATCAAATGAGCCGGGCCGACCACGAGCGCGTAGTCCGGACGACGGTGGCGGCCATTCGCAAGTTCAATCCTGACCGCATCGTCGTAGCCGATGGTATGAGCTGGGGCAATGAGCCGGCGCCGGAGTTGGCCGACCTTGGCATCGCCCAGAGTACCCGGGCATATCAGCCTATGTTCATCAGTCACTATAAGGCATCCTGGGTCAATAGCAAGGACTACCCCGAACCGGCCTGGCCCGGCCACGGCTGGGACCGCAAGCGCCTGGAGCAGCATTATCAGAAATGGATTGACCTCGCGAAGAAAGGCGTAGGCGTGCACTGCGGTGAAGGCGGCACATTCAACAGGACGCCGCACAATGTGGTACTGGCCTGGCTGCGTGACGTTCTGGAAATCCTTACCAGCAACGGTATCGGCCTGGCACTTTGGAACTTCCGCGGCGCATTCGGCATTATCGATTCAGGCCGAAAAGATGTGCAATACGAGGACTTCCACGGCCATAAGCTCGACCGAAAGCTGCTGGAGCTGCTGCAGGAGTTCAAATAATCAGATATCCAGAGTGGTTGACGAAGACAGAGGTTCTTCGTCCTCATATTGGAATACACCTTCTATCGGCAGGCCGAAAGTCCGGGCTATTCTAAAGGCCAGGGGCAGCGAGGGTGCGTACTTGCCGGCTTCGATTGCAATGATAGTCTGGCGGGTAACGCCTGTCTTGTCGGCCAACTGCTGCTGGGTCATCTCGCCGTTTTCAAATCGCAACCTGCGAATATTGTTTTTGACTTCACTTTTCGCCATCTTTGTCCCTCCAGCCGTACTGAACCAGAACCGCCACGGAATAGGTCAGGATAAAGACAACGAATAGACTATAGAGAAGGGCTGGCAGCAGGCAAACAGGTATCGAGCTTGTCGGCCCGACGATGAACAGGGAAATCATGCACACGCCTATGAGAAGTCCAGCAGTTGAAGAAAATGCAGCGATTAGAGCTTTTCTGCTGATGCAACTGTCACGCTCGTCGATGTCGACTTTGTCTTGGCCCTGTTTTTTTCGCAAGAAAATAATCAGTAAAGCATAAAGGCCAAGGGCGGGCGAAAACCAGAGCAAATTGGACAATTGCGGTGCCGGTCTGGCAACAAGTACACTCGTGACGAACAATACCAGAAGCAGCGTTGACATAGTCAGGCCAAACCATGCGGATTTCTGTGCCCTATTCATAATATTTGCCCCTTTTCAACAACAATTCGCCTTTATTTACATAAAGGATACTGCACATAAAGTAAAGCATACTATACATTATGTCAAGTATACCTTACATTATTTTGCAAAATTTTTTAAAAATTTTAGAGGCATAACAATCATTTGGTCAAATTCCTCACATATTTCCGATATATACGGAAATGGCAGTTATCGATTTGCAGACAAAACAGTGCATATTCTGCGCCGAAACCATTCAGGCTCAGGCCGTCAAGTGTCGGTTCTGCGGCGAATTCCTCAATAGCAAAAAAGCCAGGGATTTAGAAAAAGACTTAGAATCGAATTCGTCGTCATCCGAGGAGGAAACAATAGACGATAAAGTTCTCTTCGCAGCTAAGCCATCTCTTTTGGGGATGGCACCGGCGGTGGTCAAGGGAATGTTCTTTCTTGCTGCGGCATATCTTTTGATAAAACTGCCCCTCGAAAGGATGGTTGAGAACCTGCCGGGTTTGACACTCACCGACAATCAGGCTTTGGCAATCGGTGAATACAGAATCATAGCCGGCCTTGGGCTTGCCACAATTGTTGTGCTGATACTTGTTATAAAAATAGTCAAGCTCAAGATGACCTACTACGAAGTTACAGCAGAGCGGATTGAGTGGGAGCGGGGTATCTTCGACAGAAAAGTAGACAATCTGGATATGTTCAGAGTGATTGACCTGAAAATGCGCAGGACTGTTTTCGACGTCATTCTTGGAATAGGCACCGTGGCTTTGATAACAACCGACAAAACGGACCCGGAGTTCGTCTTCGAAAAAGTTCGTGATTGCCGCTTGCTCTACGATGTCATTAAAAAAGCCAGCCTCGACGCCGACCGACGCACAGGAGTCATACACCTCGAGTGACAGGCTGGCAGTTGCTTCAAATCAACCACTTTTACAATCGACCAACGCTTCTTGTTCGTGTTTTAGTAACTTCGCTTTTAAATCCTTCCCGCCGAGGGCGGAGAATCCGCCGATTTTGCCATCACTGTGGACTATGCGGTGGCAGGGAATAATCAAAGGGAGCGGATTTCTGGCAAGTGCGCCGCCAACAGCCCGGGCAGCGGCAGGTCGGCCTATTTTTTTCGCCAATCCGGAATAGCTTAACCTCCCGCCAAATCCAATTTTTCTGCAGGCATCCAAAACCGTGCTGACAAAAGAACTAAATCCATCCAATACGACAGGGATATCTCTAAAATTTATAACGGCACCTTCAAAATAAGCGATTATCTGTTCCTGGGCCGTCTTGAAAAGACTCTTGTCGTATCGGGAATCCGGGAAATTCTGTAAAAGCTGCAATTCGACCATCTCAGGCTCAGCCAATGGCAGACAGGTACGCAACAGACCATTATTGCCGGCAGCAAGGCCAAAATGGCCCCATTTGGTCTTAAAAGTAGTATATTTTATCACTTTTTGCATTTTTTACTTATAATTCACTACTTAAATATTATCTAATGTGCCAAATCTATTGACGCAAGAGCAAAATTCTGTTAAATATATTGGTTTTTACAAAATCAAGCCGATAACGGCGGGCTGCATTAGGAAGCTAAAAACGTAAAATGAAAAAGTAGAAACCGTAACTCAAAATTCAAAACTGATTTGCTTTTTGAGTTCTATCCTCTGGTTTTGCACTTTCAGCTTTAAGTTTTTAGCTATTTTGACTTATGTCTCTTGAAGAACTAAGAAAGCGGATAGATGGACTTGACCATCAGCTTGTAAAACTGCTGAACGAGCGTGCGCACGTTGTGGTAGAGATAGGCAAGCTGAAGAACAAGGCCGGCAAGGCGGTTTACGCTCCGGACCGCGAAAAAGAGGTACTTGCCAAGATTGCCGAGACCAATAAGGGCCCACTTCCGGACAAGTGCCTGGTTGCCATTTGGCGTGAGTTGATGAGCGGCTCTTTTGTGCTGGAGAGGCCTTTGCGAATTGGCTATCTCGGTCCCGGCGGCAGCTTCAGCCATACTGCGGCTATGCTCAAATTCGGCCAGAGTGTCGAATATGAACCGCTTGCGGATATCACAAGTATCTTTGATGAAGTCAGCAAGGGTCATTGCGATTTGGGCCTTGTACCAATAGAGAATACGACAGGCGGCGGCGTAATAGAAACACTCGATGCCCTGATAGATTCAGATGTGAAAGTCTGTGCCGAAGTTCTAATGGCGATTCATCATAATCTTTTAGGCAACTGCTCGCTGGAAGAGATTGTGAAGATTTATTCAAAGCCGGAAGTATTCGCCCAGTGCCGAAACTGGCTAAGCGCCACCTTTAAGGATACGCAGACTGTCCCCGTTGCTTCAACAGCCAAGGCGGCACAACTTGCCTCAGAAGAAAAGAACGCTGTGGCGATCGGCTCCGCCATCGCAGCGGAGTTGTATGGGCTGAGAATTATATGCGAAAATGTCGAGGATATAGCCAATAATGTAACCAGGTTCCTGGTAATCAGCCGGGAAGATTCAAAGCCGACGAGCGAAGACAAGACCGCAATACTGTTCAGCACCGCTCATAAGGCCGGAGCCTTGGCCGATGTGCTCGATGTTTTCAAACAACACAATATCAATCTGACAAATATAGAGTCCAGGCCCAGCAAGAAAAGGCAGTGGGAATACTATTTCTTTGTGGATTTTATCGGACACAGGACTGAAGAACACGTTCAAAAAGGGCTGGAAGAGGCCCGTAAGTATTGCCTGCAGCTTTCGGTATTAGGCAGTTTCCCGAGGGCAACCGAATTACTTTAATCGTTCATAGTTCATTGTTCATAGTTCATCGATGAACTATGAACTCCGAACTAATCAGGAGAGTTTATATGAGAAAGCCATTTGTGGCCGGCAACTGGAAAATGAATACG
>CAYVIT010000020.1:0-4270 GCA_964451425.1 uncultured Pirellulales bacterium | reverse complement strand
CAGGAGAGTTTATATGAGAAAGCCATTTGTGGCCGGCAACTGGAAAATGAATACGGACAGCCACAGCAGTATAAGTCTGGCTGAAGCTATTGCTTCCGGCTCCTCGGATATCGCGGGTAAAAGCGTTAGCGTGGCGGTCTTCCCACCTTTTATTTATCTGCAGTCCGTATTCAAGGCCCTTAATACATCGAACATTGCGGTCGGCGCGCAGAATTTTTACTTTGAGCCGGATGGCGCTTTTACCGGCGAGATAAGTGTAGCGATGTTAAAGGATATTGGCTGTACCTTTGCCCTCTGTGGCCATTCGGAACGTCGGCACGTTATCGGTGAGAGTGATGAGTTAATAAATAAAAAAGTTACTGCTGCCATTTCCGGCGGCGTTTTCCCGGTATTTTGCGTCGGCGAGCTGCTCGACGAGCGCAAAGCCTCACAAACAAACGAGGTTATAACTCGACAGACAAAAAACGGCCTGGCCGGCTTAATCGCCGAGAAAATCTCGGCGGTAACCATAGCTTATGAACCGGTCTGGGCCATCGGGACAGGCCTGACAGCAACACCGCAACAGGCACAGGAAGCGCACGAGCTCATCAGAAACCTGCTTGCTGAAATGTATGACGCCCGGTTAGCTGAGGAAATCCGCATTCTTTACGGCGGCTCGGTTAAGCCGAACAATGCAGCAGAGTTGATGCGGCAGAAGGATATAGACGGTGTGCTGGTTGGCGGGGCAAGTTTAAATGCAGATGATTTTTTAACCATAATTCGGGCGGCTGTATAATTGAGAATTGACTGTTCACTATTGAAAAAGAAAAAACAGAAACGACGATTGCGAACAATAGCAATTGAAAACAGTAAATAGTCAATCGAAAGGGGTACGAATATGACTGTTTTTCCATTTTTAGCAGTATCTTTTATTATGAAGATTGTTGCCGTCCTGTTTTCCCTCTGTGCCGTGGCACTGATTCTAATCATTTTAGTTCAAAAAGGCAGAGGCGGTGGTTTAAGTGCGGCGTTCGGCGGAGGCGCAGCAAGCGGGATTTTGGGTTCCAAAACAGGCGATTTTTTGACCTGGGTAACAATCGTGCTGGTAGGTGTATTTCTTACTCTTGCGGTAGTAATGGCCAAATTCTACAAACCATCTATCGGCACTACTGACGAAGGTACACCACCGCGTACCGTCTCTCCTACAGGGCCGACGCGAAGTCCGGAGATGCCATCACCGCTCGACGAAGCCGCCAGCCCGCCGGGCAGCGAAAGCATCGACGTCAATTTGCCCGGTACAGGGTGAGAATTTTCACAAAAGCTATAATAATTGGGAGCGCATTTTGCTCCCTGTCAGGCGGATAAAGAAGAAATCCTATCGAGTGTGGAACGGGATTAATTTGAAAGTTAGCGGCTATGATAAATAGCATGACCGGATATGGAGACGCCCAAGGCCGGCTCAATGGAGTAACCTACATGGTTGAAATCAGGACGGTCAACAACCGCTACTTCAAGGTCAATATAAAATTGACGGAGACCGTAGGATTTCTGGAAGAAGCTGTTGAAAAGCTGCTGCGAAGAAATTTGTCACGTGGGACGGTCAATTACGTGCTCCGGCTCAAGAACGCATCAGAGAATATGCCCTTTGATATAAACGAGACGGCACTGAAATCCGTCATAGAAAGATTAAGCCGGATTGCCTCTTCGGCCAATGTACAATGCCCGATTGATATCGGCAGCCTGCTGAACCTGCCCGGTATATTGGAGCCGGCATCACCGGATGAGGAGGTGGCCGAAGAAATCAAAAAGAAGGTCCTGGAAATCAGCCAGGAGGCAATAGATAAACTCAAGCAGATGCGGGCCGCCGAAGGAAACGCTCTTGAAGCTGATTTGAAAAAACACTGCAATGCCATAAAACAGGGCCTTGAGCAAATACGTGCTCGCAGTGAGGCTGTTCTGCCGAAATATTCAGAGAAACTAAAGAAAAGAGTTAATGAGCTGCTTACGGAAGCAAAACTGAAGTTGGATGAAGAAACACTTGCCAGAGAGGTAGCGATTTTCGCCGAGAGGTCGGACATATCCGAGGAGATTGCCCGGCTGGATTCGCACCTGCAGCAGTTGCTGCAGGGCTGTCAGACAAACAGCCAGGCCGGACGCAGGTTGGACTTCATAAGCCAGGAGATGCTCAGAGAAGCTAATACTATTGCAAGCAAGGCCTCTGATACCAGGATTACAAACTGCGTGGTTGACATAAAATGCCGGATAGACCGGATTAAAGAACAAGTTCAGAATATAGAGTGACAATATAATACTTCGGACTGCATATATTCTTGGAATAACATATCACGCACGATATACAAAGAAAACATGAACAAAACAAACAGCAAAGTGGTGATAGTGAGCGGACCATCCGGTGTCGGCAAGAGCACTATCTGCAAAGAGGTGGCCAAGCGGCTAAATAGTGTTTATCTTAGTGTTTCGGTTACTACGCGGCCGAGGGGTCAGGCCGAAGTTGACGGCCAGGACTATTGGTTCATCTCGGAGAATGAGTTTCAACAGCGCATTAATAAGGGCTTGCTTCTGGAACACGCCGATGTATTCGGGCATCTGTACGGGACGCCAAAGGATAAGGTGGACGAAGCGCTGCAGCGCGGCAGCAGCGTTATTTTGGAAATCGATATTCAGGGCGCGAAACAGGTCAAACGCCTATATAAGGATGCGGTGATGATTTTTATTTTCCCGCCGAGCCAACGGGAACTGGCAGAGCGTATGAAACTCAGGGGCAGGGAAGACATGCAAAGTGCTGAAGAAAGATTGCAGGGAGCAACTGGAGAAATCGCCGCCGCCTGGCAATATTATCAACATATGGTTATAAACGGCGATTTGCAGCAGGCAGTAAGCGAGGTTGTAGAAATTATCCAGCAAAATTAAGGTAAAGTAGCTAAAATATTTGTACTTAATCTTTAAGGAAACCGGAGAAAAAATAATGATAGAGGAGCTTAAAAGCACCAAACTAACCAACAAAGTTGGGGGCAGATTCAAATTAACGGCACTGATTCAAAAACGTCTGGACGAGCTGGTACAAGGTGCCCGGCCCCTGATTGAAGACACCGAGGGTAAAACATTGCTGGAAATCGTAATTCAGGAAATCCTGGAGGACAAAATCACCACTGAGACCAAAGGCAGCGGGGGCATTAAACCGGATGAAGAAAAAGATTAACCGCGGATTGACAAAACGCTAAGAACGTCAAGTTCCAATAGCGAAGTGTTAAGCAAGATACGAGATACGCCTCACGAGGTACCGAATTATGCGGTTGGAAAAAACGAATTAGCAATGCCAGCAAAAAAAACGAAACTAAAAATTAAAAATTTGAATATCTTACTGGGTATCAGCGGTGGAATCGCCGCATATAAAGCGATCGACTTGGCCAGTAAACTGACCGCCGCTGGTGCCGGAGTGAAGACGGTAATGACGGAAAACGCCTGCCGGTTTGTCGGGCCGAAAAGCTTCGAGGCGGTTACCGGCTCAGCGGTCTTTACGAGTCTGTGGAGTAAGTCTGAGGAACATAGAATCAAACACGTAAGCCTTGTTGGTTGGGCCGATATTGTTGTCCTGGCACCTGCAACGGCAAATATCATAGGCAAAATTGCAAACGGCATCTGCGATGATCTGCTTAGTGCAATTTTTTGCGTTTGTTGGCAAAAGCCAATACTTCTGGCTCCGGCAATGAATGGTAATATGTGGCACAATCCCGTTGTGCAGCGCAATCTAAAAACTCTCAAGGAAATGGGGTTCAACTCAATAGGGCCCACAAAAGGACGGCTTGCTGACGGGACAATTGCAGAGGGCAGAATGTCGGAACCAGAAGATATTTTAGAGGCGATTAAAAAAATCGCATCCAAAACCAAAGGCAGGAAAAAATAAAACCTTCAGCAAGATGCATCTTTTAATCACAGCAGGCGGCACACGAGAATATATAGACCCGGTCCGCTTTATTTCCAATGCAAGCAGCGGCAGGATGGGTTATGCCCTCGCAAGCGCAGCTCAAAAAGCCGGTCATAATGTTACGCTTATAAGCGCTTCAGATTTACAGCCGCCGGTCGGTGTCGACTTTGTCGGTGTCGATAGTGCTGCCGAGATGTTCGGGGCGGTTAAAAAACATTTCCCTGGCTGCGATTGTCTGATTATGTCAGCCGCTGTCGCCGATTACACTCCCGTCAAACAAGCTAAATACAAAATCAAGAAAACAAACAAACCTCTTACTATCAAATTAAAACCCACAGTTGACAT
>CAYVIT010000019.1:33339-36985 GCA_964451425.1 uncultured Pirellulales bacterium | reverse complement strand
TCTCGGTTATTAAGAAAAAAGACATGGACAAAAAGGCCAAGTAGAATTACTTTACAATAAGTTAAGATTATTGCTGGAATTATAGCAAAAAGCAGGTAACATCGAATCAGGGCCGGGGTGGATTTCTGCTTTGAGACCAGCAAAGGTTTTACTGTTTTTATATAAATTTTTGCTATTTGTCGTTTGATATTTGATTTTCCCCTTGCCCTTGTCGGCGACTTCGAGCATAATGGCACAGAGTTCAGCGGGTCTTACATCTATGGGTCTACAACTAAACAGGATATGCAAAACTTGATACAAATTACTAAAAATAAATTAAACCATCTGAACCATCCGTGCTCGAAGGTATTATACAAATCGGCGGTGAGTTCAATTTTAAGAAAGGTGAACTAAAATGATACGACCACTGGAACCACAAAAAGATATTGACAGGGCGGCAGAAATCTGGCTTGCCGAAATCATTCGTGTATACAATTTCGTTCCCGAGCCTGAAAAGTACTGGGGCAAGAGACTTGATGAGATGAAAAAAGTAACACGCGGGGCAGAGGGATATGTATACGAGGAGGACGGAATAATCAAGGCCTTTGTAACGATGAAAGATAATTATATTTGGGACCTGATTGTCGATTTACAGTGCCAGAAAAACGGGATTGGAACCGCCCTGCTTGATTTCTTAAAGGAAAGCAAGATGTCTCTTGCCCTTGGTATCTTCGAGGAGCATCAGGATGCAATTAAGTTCTTCGAAAAACGCGGATTTACCAAAGCCAACGCATATACAAGCCCGGAAGGATATGAGAAGTTCGAGATGATATGGAGAAAAGAAGCGTAGTGCTCTGCCTCAAACAATTTGAGGGTTTGTCATTGCGAGGCTAACGAAGTCAGCCGAAGCAATCTCGGCGATTAGGTTTGAGATTGCCACGCTCGGCTTCGCCTCGCTCGCAATGACATCCATCAATCTGCGACAGAGTAGTAGTAACCAATTGCCGTTGAAACCATTGCCGGCGGAAAAGGATGTGCTTCACACTCATATAATACACAAGCTATGAATGGGTAAAGAGATGACGCGAGGCATTGCGGTTTTATAACATAAATTGTAAAAATTATTTGAAAATCTCAGCCATATCGATTATAAGGATTCTTTTATATTGCATGGAAGTGTAAGCGTATGGCCGAGGAAAAATTCTGTCAGGGCTGTCACCAGAAACACCGCTGTCAAGAGGTTTACGAACACCTTTCTAAAATGGAGTGCCCTTCTGTCGTTCCCAAGGTCGTGGTAGCATTTTTGCTTCCGATATTGGTGTTTATCGGCAGTTTAGCGGCGTTTGAAGAGATTTTAGCCAAGGTTATCCAAAGTAAAGAATTGCAAACGGTCATAGGCTTGCTACTGTCTTTGGTCGTAAGTATTGCCTTTGTATTTATAACAAAAGTGATAAACAGAGAGTTTGTTAAGAACGAGTAATAGCGGCATTATTACAGATGAAGATTGAGACAAGAGGCAGATATTCATTTCGCGGCGGCGTTCACCCGCCGGAGAGCAAAGAGCTTACGAGCGATATTCCGATCCAGCCGGGCCCCGCAGTCAAAGAAGTTGCAATCATGCTGAGCCAGCATATCGGGGCCGTGTGCCAGCCGCTGGTAAGAGCGGGGAATATGGTGCAGGCCGGACAGAAAATCGGCGACTCGGATGCGTTTGTTTCGGCTCCGGTTCATTCGCCGATTAACGGCAAGGTCAAAGAAATCGGGCTTCGTTCGCACGCAATTTTAGGACGAAGCCAGGCCATCGTTATAGAGGCATACGAGCACACTCCCACGAGAAGGTCCTACTTCAAATTAAAGGAAGATTTCGATGAAAATAATTATTCGGTAGAAAAAATATGCGATGCGGTGCGTCAGGCGGGCATCGTGGGTATGGGGGGCGCGGGTTTTCCGACAAGGGTTAAGATAGAGCCGAACCCGCGGCTTCCGAAAGATACGCTGATTATCAACGGGTGCGAGTGTGAGCCTTATATAACGTGCGATTACCGCATCATGTTAGAGTGGACAAAGCAAATCATCGCGGGCGTCCGACTTGCCCAGAAGGCGTCGGGCTGTTCGAGGGTGTTTATCTGTATTGAAGACAACAAGCCGAAGGCGATAGAGGCAATGAGCGAGGCGGTGGCCAGTTTCGGCAAGGGTATTCAAGTTGTGCCCATCAAGACAAAATATCCCCAAGGGGGCGAACGACAGCTCATCAATGCGCTTCTCAAGAGGCATGTCCCCACGGGCGGGATTCCGCCGATGATAGGTCTGGTTGTGCTTAACGTGGCGACGGCTGCGGCGATTGCGGAAGCGGTGGTCGCCGATTTGCCTCTGACCCACCGGGTAGTGACTGTTACGGGTGAAGGGGTTGCGCGGCCCGGTAATTTTTATGTGCCGATAGGGACATCGGTCGCCGAGCTTATCGAATTCAGCGGCGGCCTGAAAGAAGATGCGGTGCGGGTGGTTCTGGGCGGGCCTATGATGGGGATAGCCATCGCGGATTTGACAAAGCCTATTACCAAAACCGGCGGGGCCATAACGGTTCTAACTGAAAAACAAATCGGCGGAGCCAAGTTCGCTGGACGTCAAACGCCGTGTCTGCGGTGCGGCAGGTGCCTGGAGGTATGCCCGGAGAACCTGAACCCGACGAAGATTGCTCACGCCGTGAAACATAATCTCCTGGACGTGGCGGAAAGCTATTATATTAATGCCTGTATTGAATGCGGGTGCTGCAGTTACGTGTGCCCGGCGAATATCGAAGTGAGCGGGTATATCAGAACGGGCAAGATGCTGCTTGCGCGTCAAAAGAAAAAGATACCGGAGTAAGAAACGTAAATGAGTAAATGCGTGAATGAGTGAATGCGTACATGGGTATACGATAGCAAACATTTGCGCATTAGTGTGTTTATAAAATGGACGAAACGCGATTTGAGAATATAACGGTATCGCCGGCGCCTCATATCAGCCGGCCTGTCTGGACTTACCAGGTGATGATAGACGTCATTATCGGTCTGGTTCCGGCAATGGCGGCGGCGGGGTATTATTTTCGTATACACGCCCTTATTTTAATCGGTACGTGTGTTATCTCATGCGTGGTAACGGAATGGGTGTGCAATCTTATTCTCAAGAGGCCGAATTCACTCGGTGACTTCAGCGCGGTGGTTACGGGGATTATTCTTGCGTTGTCGCTACCGCCGGGATTGGCTGTCTGGGCGGCGGTCATCGGCAGCGCTTTTTCTATTGCCATCGGCAAGATGGTATTTGGAGGGCTGGGTTCGAATATCTTTAATCCTGCGATGGTGGGCAGGACTTTTCTAACAGCCTGCTTCGGCATGCTGATGACGACGTGGATGGTACCGGCGACAATCGATTCGTCGATGCCGAAAATCGCGCCCGAAAATATGATGCACGCCAAGACCCAGGCGACGCCGTTAGGCTGGAGTAAGGTTGCAATTAAAGACAAAAACGGTGCCAAACTCTTTAATGAAGAACAATTTAAAGCGACTGTTGTCGGTGAGGTTGGCGGCTGCCTTGGCGAGACGAGTGCGATTGCGTTATTAATCGGTGGCCTTTATCTTTTAATACGGCGTACGATTAATTTTCATATACCGGCGGCGGTTTTGCTGTC
>CAYVIT010000019.1:0-33239 GCA_964451425.1 uncultured Pirellulales bacterium | reverse complement strand
ATCTTTTAATACGGCGTACGATTAATTTTCATATACCGGCGGCGGTTTTGCTGTCGGCTTTTGTTTTTTCGGGGATTGCCTACCTGATAGACTCCGATGCGTATATGGAGCCATTATTTCATTTGACGAGCGGCGGGATGCTGCTGTGCGCGTTCTTTATTGCAACGGACCCCGTGACGGCGCCTCTGACACGGAGAGGGATGTGGATTTTCGGAGCAGGCGTCGGGACGTTAACGATGCTAATACGAATAGTCGGGGCATACCCGGAAGGCGTTATGTTTTCGGTTTTGCTTATGAATGCGGTGACACCTTTGATAGACAGACTTTGCAAGCGTGTACCGGCGGGAGGTAAAGGCGGTGTCTAAGATAAAATATTTTGTTCAACAAAGCTGGCTGTTGATAGTATCGTCGTTCTGTTTCGGGCTGCTTTTGGCGATAGCGAACGCGGCGTGGTCGCCGAGGATTGAGCAGAACCGAATCAACAAGCTGAACGACCTTGCGGGCCGTCTGATTCCGAAAGCTAAGGATTTCGTCCCTCTGGAGAAGCTGGGCGTCGTGATTGAAGTTACGTCCCTTAAAGGCGACAAGAAAAAGGTGGATGTTTACAAGGCAATGGCGGGAGAGGAATGTTTCGGCTGGACTATTAACGCGGTGGGGCCAGGTTTCCAGGACAAAATCGAGCTTATTATTGCGGTAGATAAGGATTTCAAGACCATAGCCGGTTTTGACGTCCTGGCCAGCAATGAATCGCCCGGCACCGGCGACAAAATCAAAGAAAAAGATTTTCGGAAGCAATTCGAGAACAAAATCGCAGCAAAACTTGAACTTATCAAGTCCGGCAAAGCGAAGGACAATAAAATCCTCGCAATCAGCGGAGCTACTATAAGCAGCGAGTCGGTTGTCAAGATAATCAATCATTATATTAAAGAAGTCAGGGAAGAAATGCAAAAGAAGGGTTTGCTCGGCAATGGCAAATAATAGTGACACTACAGCCGGTATTTATAAGGTGACGCTGCTGGCGGGGCTGTGGCGTGAGAATCCGGTGTTTCGGCTGCTGTTAGGGATGTGCCCGACATTAGCGGTGACGGCGGCGGTGAAGCCTGCGCTTACGATGGGACTAAGCGTTATCTTTGTGCTGGTGTGCAGCAACATCGTGGTCAGCCTGATGCGGAACCTTTTGAAACCGCACCTGCGGATTTTGATGTTTACGCTGACGATAGCCACTTTTGTTACGATAGCGGATTTGTTTTTGAGGGCCTTCCAGCCTGTAATGAGCGAGACGTTAGGGCCGTACGTGCCGTTGATTATTGTGAATTGTATTATTATCTGCCGGGCTGAGGCGTGCGCCAGTAAGAACACCCTCGTGGTAAGTATCATCGATGCAGTGGGGATGGGAGTGGGCTTTACGCTTACATTGTGCGTTTTAGCGAGCATCCGGGAGTTATTATCGACGGGTATGATATTTGAGGCGAAAGTGATGCCGGATTGGTTTGTACCGTGGGCTGCGATGAGCATGCCTGTGGGAGCTTTTATTACTTTGGGGCTGCTGCTTGGGCTTGTGAACAAGCTGACGAAAGGGAAATCTTAAGAGGAATGATTTATGAGCACTCTTAATACTCTGCTTCTGGGTTTTATATCCATCGTTTTGATTAACAACCTCGTGTTTACGAAGTTTTTAGGGATATGTCCCTATCTTGGGGTATCGGGGCGGATTGATATGGCCTTCGGGATGGGGATGGCGGTGACGTTTGTAGTGACACTGAGCGGGACGCTGACGTGGCTGATTGACCATTTAATCCTGATGGGTACGCCATTGGAAGTTACTCGATACGTGTGCTTTATATTAGTGATAGCGGGTGCGGTCCAGCTTGTGGAAATGTATGTGCGTAAATTCTTTCCCAGTCTTTACGACAGCTTCGGGATATTTCTGCCGCTGATTACAACGAACTGTGCCATATTAGGGCTGTGTTTGTTTATCAACCTGTGGGGTATCGACAATCTTCTGGAAGCGGTGGTGCTCAGCTTCGGAGCGGGTATCGGATTTACAATGGCCATCTGCATCATGGCGGGTATCCGGGAAAATCTGAAAATGGCTGATGTGCCGGAGAACCTAAAGGGCGCGCCCATTACATTGATTACCGCGGGTCTGCTGACACTGGCCTTTATGGGTTTTGCGGGAATGATTAGATAAACAAGTTCGTAGTTATGAGTTCATAGTTCATAGATTACGAACAACGGACAAACAATAATGGATTACCTGGAATTATGGAGTAATGCGTGGCCTGCGGGTTTGACGATGCTGGGTCTGGGCAGCGGGTTTGCGGTCGTGCTTTTGATTGCAAGCATTAAGCTGAAGGTGGAGATTGACCCGAAAATCGAGCAAATCCACAAGGCGCTGCCCAATGTTGACTGCGGCGCGTGCGGCTTTGCGGGCTGTGGTCAATATGCCAAGGCGGTTTCGGAAAATCCTGAGCTACTGGGTAAATGCGCCCCGGGGGGACCTGAGACAGCAGCTAAAATCGCACAGATACTGAATCTTCAAATCAGCGATTCGGGCCTGGCGGAAAGGCCAATCGTTCACTGCCGGGCGCATACGGCCGACAAGACCTTATATGGAAAATACAAGGGGATAGCATCGTGTACGGCCGCCAACTCACTGGCGAACGTTCAGGTGTGTAAATTCGGGTGCCTGGGCTTCGGTGACTGCATAGGGGCGTGCAAATTCGACGCCCTTGCGATGGTTGACGGGCTGGCCACGGTCGACTATGAGAAATGCACGGGGTGCGGGGCATGTTCACGGGCCTGCCCGCGTAACCTGATTGAAATGGTCCCCTTCGCGCAGGACAATATGATGACGGTTGCGTGCAGCAGTAAAGAGGTGGGCAAGAATACACGCGGGATGTGCAAGGTCGGGTGTATCGGGTGCGGTGTCTGTGCAAAAAAGAGCGAGCAATTCGTTGTAGAGGACAACTTAGCCCGGCTGGCTTACGTGAAATATGAGCCGAACGAGGAAACGGAAGAGGCCTTTAATAAATGCCCGACGGGCGTTATCATTTACGTCGGCAAAAACGCACCGCCGCCAAGACCTCCCAAAAAAGCTGCAAGTGCAAAAAGCAAATAATAGACATTTCGGCCAACACAGAGCAAAAAGAGAAGATGCAGCCCGGCCTATTTGGAAATCAGTGCGTCACGGACAGGTTCCACCCACTTCTCGCTGCGGACATCATAAAGTATGAAGTCACTGTCAAACTGCCAATACGCCCAGCTCCAATCCAATTTCTCCACAGTCCGGGTGACAAACCTGAGATAGCGCAGGCGAGAATCCATCGGTGCTTTGTCATAGACGCCGAATTCTCCGAGCAAAACTGGTCTTTTATGTTCCTTAGCCCAGGCTTGCGCCCCGGCGAAATCACGTTCGACGGCGGCTTTTTCTTCGGCAGTTCCCTTCCACTCGACGCCGGTCTTATCTTTTCTGCCGGCCCATGAGGCCCCCTGGTGGGTGAAGTCCATAGGTGAGTAGTAATGAACAGTCATAATGATGTTTCGGTCGTCTTCGGGCAATTTTAAAGTCTTGAGGCTCGAGATGGAATTGTAATGTGCCGGGCCGATGATGACGATACGTGTCGGATTTGTTTTGCGGATGACGGCCAAGGCCTGGCCAAAGTACTGGTTCCACATTTCCGCATCCAGCTTTCGGCTGGGTTCATTAAGTATCTCAAAGAGTACACTTTGAGGCGCATCCCTGAGCCGCTCGGAGACCTGGCGCCAAAATGCCAAGAACCTGTCCTTGTTTTGCACCGGCTCTGTACCCATTGCACCAAATTCGTGCATATCCAGAATAACCATAAGGTCGCTTTTTAAGGCGTTGTCGACGGCCCAGCTCAATACCTGCCACCAGGAATCACGAAGGGCATAGCCGTTATCGTTGTCCATGTGACGAAAAGGATGCAGATTGATTCTTACGGAGCTAAAACCGGCATCCTTTATCATGCGGAAATAGCGCAGCTTAAATCGGGCTTTTTCCATGGATTGCCATATCGAATCATAGCCGATGATGTTTACACCTCGCCCGAGCTTTTGATTTATAAGAAAAGGATCAACCTCTTTTGGGGCCGACCACAGGATAGCGGGCCAACTGGCCGCCAAATGCAAAATCACAATAACTATTACAAAGCGTGATGAAGAGTACCCTGATTTTCTTTTGCACATCATATACACCTCCGGAATTCAATAATTTTTCTAATTATGATTTCACTTACTACTAACATTACACCACCGTCGCTTGCCACCTTCTAACCAACGAATCACTCCATGTATTTTTCCGCACCGGTGGTTTTGATGAGCCGATACTCCGGTGAGGGAGTTATCAGAATTGCTTCAGTATAGGGTATTTTCTCGATTAAAGTAAGCCCCTTTTCAGGCCCCATTACACTGACGGATGTTGCGAGGGCGTCGGCGTCGAGCGCATTTTGAGAAATAATGGTTACACTCGACAAACCTTCGGCACTTGTTCCGGTCGTACGGTTGATTATATGACTATACCTTTTGCCCTCTATCAGGACAAATCGCCGATACCCGCCACTCGTAGCGACGGCGGCGTTGTTGAATTTCAAGACCATCAAGACCTGGTCTGCAGTGCCCGCGAGAGTCTGTTCGCCACTATCCGTCTCGGCGGGATTTTGCAGGCCGATACGCCAGGTTTTTTTACCTTTCGGCGGCGACCCAAAGCATCGAATGTCGCCGCCTACGTCGACCATGCCGCCGATAGCTCCGCCGGCCCGCATCGCCTCAATGGCTTTGTCGATTGCGTATCCTTTCGCTATGCCGCCCAAATCCAGCTTCATTCCATCAACGTTAAATCGTACAGTCAATTCGTTTGGGTCGAGAATCAATTTTTCATAGCCCACTTTCGAGCGTGCCTGTTCAAGTTCAACATCGGTAGGGACGGAATTGGATTCGGCTGCGGTATGCCAGAGTTGGGCGAGCGGGGCGATTGTGATATCGAATGCGCCCCCGGAAAGTCTGCTAAAATCTGCGCTTTTCTGAAGGACCTGGAATGTTGACTCGTCGACTTTGACTGCCCGCTCGAAAGCATCCCTATTGACACGGCTTATCTCCGAATCGCTTTTATAGTCGCTCATCAGGTCATCAACTTTTTTAAGTTCTGCAAAAGCGGCTTCGACACATTCTTTGGCAGTCTGCGGGTCCCTGGCAATTGATTTCAAGTGGGCGAATGTCCCCATAACCAGCCGATAGCCGCCGTCTGCCTCGATTCGTCTCTTATTCCCAAAAACATACAAGGTCAGAATCAAGGCAAAGACAACAAAGACTATAAATGCAATCTGACGAGCCTGCTTACTCATATAAAACCTTCGACAACAAAAAGTAACAGATGACTAAAGCCGAATGCTTATTCGCTATATGCCCATTATACTGTATAATGTCATCGTGAATAAGAAAGAAGTTACATTATTGGGTGAGCGGGTTGAGAGGGAATTTTTGCCTTTTGTTCGCAGGCCGAGCAGATACATCGGGGGTGAGATAAACCAAATCAAAAAAGACTTGGCCCAATGCGATTTGACGGTCGCCCTGTGCTTTCCTGATGTCTACGAAGTTGGGATGAGTCATACGGGGCTGATGATTATCTATAATATTATCAACAAGATGGAGGGTGTGGCTGCCGAGCGGGTTTTTACGCCGTGGGTCGATGCTGAAAAAATCCTGCGAGAGAAGAAAATCGGCCTGTTTAGTCTGGAATCGAAAGCGGCGCTTGCAAGCTTTGATATCGTCGGCTTTAGTTTGACGAACGAGCTGTGTTATACGAATATGCTTAATATGCTCGATTTGGGCGGTATCAATATCCGAAGTATAAATCGAGGTGAAGACGAGCCGTTAGTGATTGCAGGTGGTGGAATATCCAACTGCTGTGAGCCTTTGGCTGAGTTCATAGACCTGTTCGTGCTCGGCGACGGTGAAAAGTCTGTTGTTGAGCTGATAGAGCTGGTTAAGCGAGGCAAAGAATCCGACCTGACAAAAAGAGAGGTCCTACTATCGGCCGTCAAAAAATTCGATTGGGCTTATGTCCCCGCGTTTTACGAGTTCGAATACAATGGGACAAAGATAAAATCGTTTCGTTCGACTGTTCCCGAATTGCGGCAGCAATTCAAGAATGCGGTTGTCGAAGATTTTGAAAACGCCTCTGTTCCGCTTCGGCCGATAGTTGCGTTTGCCAAGGCGGTACACGAGCGAGTTAGCGTTGAGATTATGCGGGGCTGCCCCGGGAGGTGCAGGTTTTGCCAGGCGAGCTTTTGCAGAAGGCCTATTCGCTATCGCAGTGTCGAAAAAATTATTGATATTTCAAAGGCCTGTTATGAGGCAACGGGATTCGATACGGTAAGCCTGCTGAGCTTATCGACGGCTGATTATCCAAAGCTGGAAGAATTGGTGGCCGGGATGCAGGCCTATTTTCAAAACAAGCACGTTGGGCTGTCACTGCCGAGTCTGCGGGTTGACCAGTCGGCCATTACCGGTCTTGCCGAATCGCTAAGTTCAGTTAGAAAAAGCGGGCTGACAATTGCCATTGAAACGGCCAGTGAGAATTTGAGGCAGATTATCAATAAGCCGATTAAAGATGAGGATTTGTTTGCGGCGGCGGAGGCGGCGTACCGGGCCGGGTGGCAGCGATTGAAGCTGTATTTTATGGTGGGGCTGCCCGGTGAAACCGAAGAGGACATCAAACAGATTGTGCGGCTGTCATTCGAATTGGCGAAGCTGCGTAAGAAAGTCGACGGCAGGACAGGGCAAATCAATATTACCGTTAGCTGGCTTGTGCCGAAGGCGCATACGCCTTTCGGCTGGCTCGGACAAAAACCAAAGTCATACTTCGAAACAGCAAAACAACTTATTCTGGAAGAAAAAAAGAAACTTCGTGCCAAATTCCTCCGGTTCAAGTTCCACGATATAAATCGAAGCGTGCTGGAATCGGCGATAGGCAGAGGTAACAGGCGTTTATGCGACGTTATCGAAGCGGCGTGGCGGGACGGGGCGAGGTTTGATTTGTGGGATGAGTGTTTTGACTATCCGCTCTGGCAAAAGGCGTTTGTGAAATTCGGTATGGATGTTGAAAGACTGGCAGCCAGAGAGTTCGGGCGTGAGGAGATTCTGCCGTGGGAGCATTTGGGCGGGCAGGGGAAGGAATATCTTCTGAAGCACCTTGAAGAAGCAATGAAAAGAATAGAGAATTGAGAATGCAGAATTAAGAATTGAGTAAAAAGGCGGTTTCAGGGCTGAAAATGGGGTTCAAAATTGCTGGTAATAAATACTTGAAAAACGGGGTTAAAAATACCTTGCAAAAACAATCCCCCTTATGTTAGAATGAAATATGATAAAATTAGAAGGTGAAGGCAGACAAAGCTATTATAATAATTTTGTTGCCATCATAAACTTGTAATTTACTTCATACCCCGCCTGCCTTCCAAAGTTATGAGTTTCTTTTTCTTCCGCGCTGCGCATATTGCTCAGGGCGTGAGAACCGGAAACGAGGTATATAAAATGCGGGATTTGGGAGACAGGTTGAGCATATCAATGCGTAACACAAATTCAATATGCGCAAAAAGAGTGCAGGTGCGCTGCCTGTACGGTCATAATATATTTTTTATAAATTTTTGAAAGGGCAGAAAAATGAAGAAGTGGATTTTACTGATAGTTCTGATTTTGGTCTTGACGGGTATATCTCAGGCTATTCCCGACCCTTCTGCTGTGTATTGTATATTGCAGGGATATGACCTTGAAACCAGGACCGATGAGCAAGGCAATCAATACGGAGTTTGTGTCTTCCCCGACGGCAGCGAATGCAGCACGTGGGCCTATTATTGCAAATGTGAACCCAACGGAATAGGATGCTCGCCGGGCGTTTTTAGCTGCCATTGGCCCTGCGAAGAGATGCGCTGTAAAGAGGCGGGAGAATCCGTACTGGTTTCTACTTGCTGCGAAGGATTAGACGAAATATATCCCGCTTATATTTTCGATGCCAACTGTAATAACCTTGGAATGGTTGGCTGGTTATTTCTATGTTCCGACTGTGGTAACGGCTTTTGTGAAAGTTGGGAAAGCAGATGCAACTGTCCTGCGGATTGCGCCCAACCTCTTATAATCTACGTCGATGCCGATGCCAACGGCCTAAACGATGGCTCATCCTGGGCCGACGCCTATAACGGCATCCAGGACGCTTTGGCTATTGCGCTGCCTGGCGATGAGATTTGGGTGGCGCAGGGTATTTACCGGCCAGCGGGGCCCTCAAGTGCCCGGACGGCTACGTTCCAGCTAAAAAATGGCGTTGTTATTAAAGGTGACTATGCCGGCTTTGACGAATCAGAACCGAATGTTCGAGATATACAAAAGTATGAAACGGTCCTGAGTGGGGACTTGAACGGTAATAACGTATTAGTTGCCAATCTTGAAGACTTACTGGATGAGCCCACAAGAGCTGAGAACTGCTACCACGTAGTAACTGGAAGTGGAACAGATTTAACAGCGGTGTTTGACGGTTTCACCATCACCGGCGGCAATGCTAATGGCATCGCTTGGCCAAACGCCATCGGTGGCGGGATGAGAAACTCCTTTGGCAGTCCAACTGTGCTAAACTGCACTTTCAGAGGTAATTCGGCTAAGTGTGGCGGTGGGATGACCAACTACTGGAGCAGTCCTACTCTGACCAACTGCACTATTTTTGCCAACTTGGCTAGTGGCCCTGGTGGTGGGATGTACAACGCTATCAAAAACCCGACAGTAGTCGCATGTATTTTCAACGGAAACTCGAGCGGCGGTTACGGTGGTGGGATGTGCAACGCGACTAGCAGCCCAATTCTAACCAACTGCGCGTTTACCAATAACTCGGCAGAAAATGGCGGCGGAGTATACAATTGCGAAGACAAAGGACCGGCAGGCTTCGAACCGAGTGACCCAACGCTGACCAACTGCACTTTCACTGGAAACTCTGCGCGCCACGGTGGTGGAATGTTCAACACCGACGAGAGCAGCCCTATCCTGACAAACTGCATTCTGTGGGGCGATACGAGTAATGAAGTAACAGACGAGTTTGGTTGCGTCACACTGATAACATACAGTAATGTCCAAGGCGGCTGGCCCGGCAAAAGCAATATCAATGACGACCCGTGTTTTGTCGATTCCGGTTACTGGGATGTTAATAACGTATGGTTCGATGGCCACTATCATCTGCTGCCGGATTCGCCATGTATTGATTCCGGGGACCCGAATTATATAGCCGAGCCGAACGAGACTGATTTAGACGGCAAGCCTCGCATAATTAACGGCCGAATCGATATGGGGGTGTATGAGTTCAATCACATCCCCATCTCAGATGCCGGCCCAGACAGAGAAGCTTATGCCTGGATTGACGGGATAGCTGAATTAACGCTGGACGGCACCGCTTCCTTCGACAATGACGGACAGCCGCTAACTTACCTCTGGAGCTGGATAGTTGACGGCAGCAATTTCACAGCGACAGAGCCGAATATTGCCATCGAACTACCTGTTGGCGAATATGCCATCGAGCTGGTTGTGAACGATGGTATAGATGATTCTGAGCCGGATGAGGTTATTGTAATGGTAGTGGAGGCGCTGGAGTCGCAACTATTGGTCTTACCAAGGACAATTAACCTCCGCAGCCGGCAGAAGTACATATTGGCCTGGGTGCGTTTGCCCGAAGGTATTACGAAAAGACAAATCGACACCGACCAGCCGCTTCTGCTCTATCCCGGCGGCGTCGAAGCGAACCATCAATATACTTTTCAGTCTCGAAGACACGGCGCTCAGCAGACGAGCATTCTTGCTTTCTTTGATAAGTCCGAGTTGATGGAGGCTGTCCCCGATAGTGGCCAAGTCGAATTGCAAGTCGTCGGACAGCTAAAGACCGGCCAATATTTCTACGGCACCAATACCATCCGGATAATTAGCCGGCGTCGGATGCCTCGCTTTCTTCCCAAGGAAATAATTAAACGTGAGTCAAAATTACAATCACCGGTAATTTCACAGACGGAATCACATTCGAGGCCACGGATACTATTAAAGTGATAGAAAAAGGCGGGGTCAAGAAGTGAGAATGATGCTGGATACTTCCGCCTTCGCTGAAGCTACGGCGGACAAGCGATGCTCGATGCTTGATTCTGTAGACTCGGTTAAGCCACCCCCAAGCTGAGGCTTGAGGCTGCCACTGTCGGGGTGGAGTACATTTTATGTTTTTTTCATGCCGGCGGGCATCTCGATTCCGGCAGTTCCCCGAGCTTCCCTAAAATCGACAATAATTTTAACGGCGGCCTTTGGCTCATCCACGATGGTGAATACGTTCAAATCATCAGGAGCAATATATCTGTGCTCCTTTAACATCTTCTGCTCCATCCAATCCGTCAATCCTTTCCAGTATTCAGTTCCCATTAAAACGACGGGGAAAGAGGCCTGTTTTAACGTTTGAATCAGTACGAGCGATTCGCAGAACTCGTCCATAGTACCATAGCCGCCGGGGAAGACTATAAAACCATGAGCGTACTTCAAGAACATTACCTTACGACAGAAGAAGTACCTGAAGTGCAGCGACAAATTCTGGTACTCATTTGGCATCTGCTCAACAGGCAGTTCGATATTGAGGCCGATGCTTTTACCACCCGCTTCGGCGGCGCCTTTATTTGCGGCCTCCATAATTCCGCTGCCGCCACCTGTTATGACAGCAAAGCCGGCCTTTGCTATTTCGTATGCGGTCTGACGCGCCAATTTATAGTATGGGTCATCCGGCTTAGCGCGTGCCGAGCCGAAAACTGAGACGGCAGGGCCAACCGTGGCAAGCTCATCAAAACCTTCGACAAACTCAGCCATTACCCTGAATATGCGCCAGAGGTCTCTGACAGGACTTTCAGGAATATCCATCATATCTTATACCTCATATTTCGTATCGTGTACCTCGCCTGACAATTCACGAGATACGAATATCACCATAAATCCGTATTGTTCGCAGCAGGACAATATTGTGCAATCTTACAATTCTCACAGTCAGGCTTGCGGGCTTTGCACACATTTCGGCCGTGCAGAACCAAAGCGTGACTGAAGACCGTCCAAATACTCTTTGGCATTATTTCGGCCAAATCAAATTCCAACTTAACCGGGTCGCTGTTCGGCGAAAGCCCGAGACGCCGGGAAAGCCGAATAACGTGGGTGTCACAAGCAATTCCGGGCTTTCCGAAGGCATTTCCGAGAACGACGTTTGCGGTCTTTCTGCCCACGCCGGGCAGGGTGATGAGCTGTTCCATCGTGTCAGGGACGCAGCCGTCGAATTTCTCGATAATGGCTTTGGCGGCATTTTTGATACTAACAGCTTTATTATGGTAAAAGCCGGTGCTTCTTATATCGGACTCGATATCTTTAAGCTCAGCCTTTGCCCAATCTTCAGCCGATTTATATCTTTTGAACACCTGCTTCGTTACCATATTTACGCGAACATCGGTGCACTGGGCGGACAAAATTGTCGCAATCAACATCTGGAGAGGATTTCTGAAGTTGAGGGCACTTTTGGCATCGGGGTATGACTTTTCCAAAATCGGCCGGATTTTCTTAATCCGCTCAGCCGCTTCGGCCTTATCCACCCTTCGGCTTCGCTCAGGGCTGGCCCCTATCTTTGGTTTCTTCGTAGACTTCTTAGCCATAGTTACTCTTTGGAAGGTAGCTTTTCCAACAAACCTTTTAGTTTTTTGGCAAAAAACATCCCATTGAACCTGGCCAGCTTTTGTTCGCCCGGTATATACAATATGGTCACGGGTACACCGGGTTCTTTATATTTGTTTTCCAAATCAAGGGCCGCGGGATAATCCTTTTCCGTTGTATCAGCTTTAATCGCCAGAACATCTTTTTGTTCGAACAGCTCGGCAATTTCTTTTCGGCCGAAGACCACCTTTTCTACCACTTCACAGTTCCAGCACCAGTCTGCGGTAAACTTAATCAGGACCGGCCTTGACTGTGCCTTAGCGGTTTCTATTTCAGCGGCATCGTAAGGTTGCCATTGAATAAGCTCGGCGGCCGGCGCGGGTAAAAAAGCCCATCCGGCAGTAAGTGCGAGCAGAACTGCGATAATTCTTACAAGCCACTTGCGTGCTGGCTTCGTGTTGAAAGTTACCCAACAACTCCACATCCACACACAAAAGGCAAGCACGACTGCAAAATACAACACGCCTGTTCTGCGAGTTTCGGGCAGAGATGCAATCAGTTTTACGGCGATAAAGAGCAGAATAAATCCTATCGCCTGTTTGAATAACTCCATCCATTTCCCGGCTTTTGGCAGCCGGTTTAACCAGCCTGGTATTGAAGTAAGTATCGCATACGGGATGGCCATCCCGAGACCTATCACCATTATAGCAATGGTTCCCAGTGCTAAGTTCTGTGTTTGTGCCCAGGCAAAGGCGGCGGCCAAAATCCCAAAGCTGCAAGGCGTGCTCAGAACGGCAGCTAAAAAGCCCATGCCCACCGCTCCGGGATAGCCTTTGCCCGAACCGGATTTGGATGCAATCGAAGAGGGAACCGTGATAGTAAAAAGGCCGAACATAAATAGCGCCAGCACAACGAGCAGCAGCGCCATGCCGGCGACAAAGGCGGGATTTCGGAACTGGTCACCCCATTGCAGTACGGACCCATAGAAAAGTTGTAAAATAATATTCACGACTGCAAGGGATGCAAAGAACAATAATATTCCAAGACTAAAGGCAAGCCCTAATGCTGCCGATTTTTCTTTGCCCTGCTTTGCCTGCTCGATGATGCGCATTATGATAAGAGGCAAAATGGGCCAGACACAGGGCATAATATTGAGCAAGAGGCCCGCCACAAGAGCCAAACCTAAAGCAAACCAGACTGAATAAGCGGGTCCTATAGTCGATGTGCCTGCGTCGCCGGCGGTTTCAAAACTTACCTGTTTCCAGGAATCACGATGCGTCCAATCTATCTTTGTCCGCAGTATTATCCCTTTCCCATACCCAAAGGGCGGAAGGCAAATCTTACTGGTACAGGCAATGCCAGTGATTTTGACCTCAACATCAGCCGGTTCAACGGCTGGGGGAGTATCTATTTTAGCTGCGATTTCACTAACAGGGACAAAGACGGTAAAGTTGCCGCTATAGACCTCAATCCCCTTTTCCAAAGCCTTATCAAAGAAAGTAGTCCATTGTGGATATACAACATCACCAAACGTAAAAACATCCGATTTTGCTTCGAGCTTTAGTCTGTATCCAGCAGGAGCAGTATCCTTGCTTGCATAATAGTGCAGGTCATTGGTCCCTTCGAATATAACTGCTATACCGGGGATGTCGTCCATACGAGCAGGTTCGAGACGAGCGGAGGACGCCTGGTTTTCGTGTTTTGCTATTTCAACTAAGGCGCCAACAATATCAGTTGAACCAGCGAGTCCTGTTGAATTTGGTTCGCCTGCAGTTTGAGCATTGGCACAGGTGTTGAACGCAGCAAGGGAAACTATCCATAATATAGCAACAGCCTTTTTCCTCATAGATACCCTATAAGAATAACAAAAAATAAAAAGATAATTGGAAAAAAGTAACGGTGCGGATAGTACTACTTTCTAATTTTTAGCTTTTGATTTATTCTGTGTTTTAGTCTGCTCGGCGGCCAACAAATCACTAATTGTAGGCTTTGTTAACTCGCCGCCTTCCAGTATCAATTTGACATCATCAGCATCAAGGGTTTCGTATTTCAGCAGTGCTTTTGCTATTCGCTCAAGCCTATCTTTGTTCGAGACAACCAGCTCTCTGGCTTGTTTATATGCCAGGTTAGTAATCTTTTTGACTTCGGCATCAATAGTTTCAGCGGTTTTTTCGGAGTATTCTTTCTCACCCGGCATAATATACATCATATCCTTAAGCCCGGAATCGGGCCCATAACTAATCGGGCCAAGCTCATCAGACATACCCCAGGTCAAAATCATCTGCTTTGCAATGTTTGTAGACTGCTGAATATCCGACTGTGCCCCGCTTGAAATATCATCACAAAAAATTTCTTCGGCTATTCTTCCTCCGAAACAGACCTTTAAAAGAGCCATGCAATAATTTTTTGTAAATATAGTTCTGTCTTTTTCGGGCAGAGCGAAAGTTGCACCGCCCATAGGCCCGCGCGGGATGATACTTACCTTGTGCAAGGGGTCTGCATCTTTTAATAAAGATTGAACAAGTGTGTGCCCTGCTTCGTGATAAGCGGTAATTTCCTTTTCCTTCTGGTCTATTACCCTGCTCTTTCTCGCTCTTCCCCACCTGACCTTGTCTCTTGCCTCTTCGAGGTCGGCGGTCTCGATACAGTCTTTATTTGCCATAGTAGCCGCCAGTGCCGCCTCGTTAATAATAGCCGCGAGGTCTGCGCCGCTAAACATGGGTGTGCCGCGTGCGACTCTTTCGAGATTGGCATCGGGCCCTAATTTTACATTCTTTGCATGTACCTTGAGGATATCAACGCGTCCTTTCAAATCGGGCAGCGGCACAAAAATCTGCCTGTCAAATCTTCCCGGCCGAATCAACGCATTGTCTAAAATATCAGAGCGGTTGGTCGCGGCAACCACTATCACCTGGTCATTGGTATCAAAACCGTCCATCTCAACCAAAATGGCATTGAGGGTTTGCTCACGTTCGTCGTGACCGCCTCCGACAAAGCCGGCGCCGCGTTTGCGTCCGATCGCATCAACCTCGTCGAGGAAGATGATACAGGGAGAATTGTCTTTGGCCTGCTTAAACAGGTCTCGCACTCGTGAGGCCCCAACGCCAACAAACATCTCTACGAAATCGCTGCCGGAAATACTAAAGAAGGGGACATCGGCCTGGCCTGCAATCGCCTTTGCAAGCAAGGTCTTACCGCAGCCGGGTGGGCCTATTAACAAGACACCTCTTGGTATACGCCCGCCAAGCCGTTGAAATTTCTTCGGGCTTTTCAAGAATTCGATTATCTCAGCCACTTCTTCCTTTGCTTCTTCGACGCCGGCGACATCCTCAAATGTAACTTTGACTTGGTCCTTGTTCTGTACTCGATGTTTGCTTCTTCCAAAGGACATCAGCATCCCGCCGGCACCGCCGCGAAGAGGCCGCATAAATAGGAAATAGAAGATTGCCAATAAAATAAGAAGGGGAAGAATCCAGCCCAAAAGCATCGTAAGCCAGATATGCTGCTCTGCCCAAACTACTTCCGCACCACTTTGCCTCAACATCTCTTCAATACGCTCTCCCATCGCTTCACGGTTGTAGTTCACCGTAAAAGAATCAGGCGCATCTTCAGGCCGGGCTTCGATACCGGCCTGATTAAACTTGCCGTTAATCTGGGTCTCACCAAGCTCAGCAGCACCGATATGCTTATTCTCAACATGGCCGACAAATACATCCCACCTAATCTTGTCGCTCCTTCTCAATTTCTGCAGCATCATCATTGCTGTGAATACAATGACGGCAATAATCAACCAACTAAACGGGCCGCGTCTATAGCTCGTCAGGGGCGGTTTTTTCCCTCCTTTTTGTCCCGTGCCCGGCCGGGACAGAACCGGCTTTTTGTTACTACCGCTACTCATATCTTATATTCCACCTATATCTATATTCGTACCTAAGCTGATGCTTTGAGGCATTCAGCCGCTGGAGAACTCACGTTTCTACCACTGTATCTCCATCAATTCTACGATTTTCGCCGCTAATTTGTTTGCCGCAAGAGCCGACGCATAGCTAAAATCCTGGTTTTGGTATTCAGAATAAGCGGCCTGCGCACTGACAGACAGGTTTTCTATGAGGAAGCGACCTGTCTTGAGATTTTTCCAATTGACGACGGCCCTTAAAACAAGCTCTTTTTCCAGCGGCCGGCCGGTCTCGCGCTCGACGCTTAGGACCATTTCGTCGACCTGCACGATTTGTCCGGTTATTAGTGTGTCAGCACGGTCTTTACTGGAAATTATCTTGTAGGGGGTTGCAGCCTCAATTCTCTTGGCTAAGGCATCGGACAATTCGTATTCCACTCCCCTGCGAAAGCTTTGGTTTTCAAACATCTCCAGGCAAACGCTTTTGATATCTTTGGGAAAGAGTGACTCGTTGGAATAGCCGCCGATTTCGACACATCCGCAACAAGCTAAAATAAAGAGCACAAGTATTTCGGGAATAGCGCAGGTTAGACTAAATCGCTTGTTTTTAAGATATTTCATTTTCATTTGGTTTTCTCTTTGCCAGGGGAATTCTGACTAAGCATTTCTCCCGCCATCATTGCAGCCTCAGTCTGGGGCCAACGATTGACAACCATCCTGTAGTAAAGATTAGCGGACAGATTATTGCCGGCTCCCTGATAATACTGTCCAATCTTAAGCTGCTTCAAGGCCATTTTTTCATCTATTTCTTTCAGACTTTGCCCAACCCCGAAATCGTTGACATCATCGGGGTACTGCTGTCTGAACTTTTGGTAACAGCTCTTTGCACTATTATAATAGCTTTCCGGATTAAGAGGTCGGCCGATTAAAGCCGAGGTATCATACTCATACCCTCTATACACGGCAAGCCGACACTGAGCCATAGCAAGCAGTGCGTCCTTACGGAGCTTGTCACTGCTGCATTGGTCTCTAATCTCGTCCCATCTGTAATAAGCCTCATCAAATCTTTTTCTTTCCTGATAACTTTTCGCCACATCGACAGCCGCTTTTATTCCGATAGGGTCACCAAAGCCGAGACGGTAGTTAATTCCATCCATAATCCTGATGCCCTCGGCATACCCTTTTATTTTGAAAATCCCAAGTACAGCCTTTTTCTCGCCGGCCAGGAAGGCGGTGGCTATTCGAAACTGTCTGTCCAAAGCCGGCCCATAGAACCTGCTTTCAGGAGGGAACTGGTCCATCAACTTAGTATAACATCTGGCCGCCTTTGCAAACTTGCCCTTACACCGCATCATTTCAGCCTCAATAAAGAGGTCCAGCTCATTCGAGTCAGGCAGTGTAATTTCAGGAAAGCCCGTCTTAAGCTGATTAAAAGCCTTTTTAGCCGCCTTACACCGGCCTGTATCGACCAGCATCTTAATTTGAGCCACACTCATCGAGAACTCGTCCTGCTTGTCCGGTTCCGAATATCGGATTTCAGCACGGGCCAGCGAAAGAGCCGACAGCAGCAATGCGGCCAATACTATTACAATTCGTATTTTATACTTTGACACGACACACCTGCATTAAAATTGACAATTCCGCTGTATTATATCCATTATTCAGCCCCGTGCAAAGGCAGAACCTTAAAATAAAGTATCGGCTGTTCTGCCCCTTGTAATCGCAATTTTCCCCAGAAAAACATTCCAGGACTATTGCTCAATTTTTAACATCCGATTGACAAAGAGATGGAATTATGTTAACATCTTTAAAAACAAACGAACACAAAATGGCAATCAAAAGGTTTGAAAATGTCAAAAGAGCTAAATCGTCGTGATTTTTTGAAAAAATCTATTATTGGTTCTGCTGTCGCTACATCGGCTTTAAGTCTTGAGGAAAAAGCGCTGTTGGCAGCAGCGAAAAAGCCGGCTGAGCCAACCGGGGATGCTATTAAAGGTATGCCGACGGGTAAAATCGGGAACTTAAAGATAAGCCGACTGATTTCCGGGGGCAATTTAATCAGCGGGTGGTCCCATGCGAGAGATTTGATATATGTCCATCAACTTATGAGGCACTACAATTCGGACGCCAAGGTTATGGAGACGTTAGAGCTGCTTGAGGAACAAGGGGTGAATACGATTATTGCGGACCCGAGCGAAAGGCCTTACAGGATATTCCCGAAATACTGGAAAGAAAGAGGCGGCAGGATTCAATGGATTGCGGAAGGTCACCCGACCGCAAAAGACCTCAAAACAGACATAAAAAAATCCTTAGACTATGGAGTTTCAGCAATTTACATTCAGGGTGTTATCGGGGACAAGTGGCTGCGAAGCGGCCATCTCGACCTTCTCGGGGAGTGTGTTGATTTTATTAAATCAAACGGTGTGCCCGGAGGCATCGGTGCCCATCTGCTGGAGGTGATTGTCAAATCGGAAGAACGAGGATATAACGCTGATTTCTACGTGAAGACGTTACATCACAGTAACTATTGGTCTGCGAGAAGGCCCAACCAAAATTTAGATGTGATTGAAAACGATACGGACAATTACTGGTCAATGACGCCGGCCAAGACCATTACATTTATGAGGAACGTGGCGAAACCGTGGATTGCATTCAAGGTCCTTGCGGCAGGGGCCATTCATCCGCGGTCCGGTTTTAGATATGCCTTTGAAGGAGGTGCAGACTTTCTTTGTGTGGGAATGTTCGATTTTCAGGTCCGGGAGGATGCGATTATTGCCCAAAATATATTGGCTGAAAAACTCAATAGAAAGCGTCCATGGAGAGGATGAGAAATCTTTATAGAAGTCTGAGGAAAAACGTAGTAAAATAAACCAAATAGTTTATTAAAAAAACCTTTTCAATATCTAATCAAGAGGAATAACTATGTCAACAAATCTAAACAGGCGTGATTTTCTGAAGAAATCCATTGTTGGTTCCGCCGCGGCAGCGTCGGCCTTGAGCCTTGAGGAAAAAGCGCTCTTGGCAGCAGCGAAGAAGCCTGCTGCGCCAACCGGGGATGCTGTTAAGGGTATGCCAATGGGTAAAATCGGCAAGGTGAAAATCAGCCGGTTAATCTGCGGGGGCAACCTTACCAACGGCTATGCGCACAGCAGGGATTTAATCTATGTGTCTGATTTATTAAAGCACTACTTCACCGATGAAAAAGTGATGGAAACCTACCAGATAAGCGAAGAAAACGGTATCAATACCGTTATAGCAAACAATAATCCCGGCGAGAATACCCTTAGAATCCTCGATAAATACTGGAATGAAAGAGGCGGCCGAATCCAGTGGATTGCACAATGCAATCCACAAACAGATGACCTGACCACTAATATAAAAACCGCCGTTGATAAAGGAGCTGTCGGTGCTTTCATACAGGGCGGCGTTGGAGATAGTTTCGTCCGCAATGGCCGTGTTGATTTGATTGCCAAGGCCGTCGCCTTTATCAAACAAAACGGCCTAATCGCTGGTGTCGGCGGGCATTCAATAAATGTCCCTATGGCCTGCGAGAAAGAAGGCGTAGGGGCCGACTTTTATATGAAGACACTGCACAGCACGAATTACTGGTCATCGCGCAGGCAGGACCAGACGCTCGATGTCATCGACAGCGGCGGTGCGGATAATTACTGGTCCAAGACGCCGGAAAAGACCATCGAATTTATGAAGGAAGTGAAGGCGGCCTGGATTGGTTATAAGATTTTGGCTGCGGGGGCTATCCATCCCAGAGATGGCTTCAAGTATGCCTTTGAAAACGGCGCCGACTTTATCTGCGTGGGTATGTTTGACTTTCAGATTCGAGAAGATGTAATTATAGCAAAAAATACATTGAAAGACCTGACCAGAAAACGTCCCTGGCGTGCGTGAGACGCAATATATAAAAGCCTCAGAAATCTTTTAATGTTTTCAATCGAGGGATAAGGTGTGCAACTTGTTGCACACACTACTTACTTTACTCTAGCACAAAGGACCAAGGGCTATTCAGAACTTTCTTATAGTCTTCATTTGGTGCTTCGTCAAACGAATTTGTCCCGCCGCAAATCAAACAATCTACCTTGAATTCACCGGGTGAACTGGTAGATTCTGCATAAAGAGAATGTTTATGCAAATCGTTTGGGTTCGTATATATTAGTAGGGTTTCTGCATCGTAAATAGCATATGAACCACAGATCTTACATTTATATATTTCAAAATCCGCGTTTTCTGTCAGCGCTCCTCGCGTTTCTATGCCTTTGTAATTCTTTGCCTTTATTGTCATTATCCATCCCCTTTAACAGCCGGATAGGGTGTGCAACTTGCACCCCAAGGGACTTGTTGCACACGCGGAATCTATTCGTCACCTTTCATCGAATTTTCTACCCGCTCATTTCATCCCACCATTATACCGAGTGCCCGTGTCAACAACAATATTTTACCCTAAATTCCGGCATCCGCGTAAATCCGCGTTTGGTAATTTCCCCCCCAGCACAGGGCTGGGGGCTATATATTATATGAAGTTAATCTTTATGGTTTTTTACATATTGTATGCGTCTGTCGAGCTCGTCTTCCGTAAAACAAAATCTCCTGTCATACCCTCTTGTCCATATTCGTCCCGACCTGCCAAGGTTATAAAGTGCGAACATCGCCGCGTTTTTATACCTGCTTACAATTTGCCCGAGCGGATGATATGACCACCTTGCTACTAAATGGACATGATTATTGCAAACCGCTAACGCCTCTACCTGCTGGCCTATTTTATTAGCTTCTATCATTATTATCTGATGAACAACTATTTTTTCTTTTGATGTTAATTTTACTGTCGGCGATTTTTGAAATTATTTGCACAAACTATAAATGCGTTCATTGCCTTCCGATACTTTCCCATTTTTGACATACCCTCGCTTGTCCCCCTGCAGCCAACTGCCGTAAGTTGTCCATGTAAGCATATACCCTACCGTTTTTGCCATAACTTTGATATTACTTCTGATTTAGATGCCATGCAATTCAAATTATCTTTCCATCATTTTATATAGCCCCCACCCCTGCGGTGGGGGGATTTTTGCTATATTGCCCTTTTCAAAACCCGTTCTTCGCTGTAGAATAGACCGGTTAAAAAACATATTATTGAGGAAGGAAAATTATGGACGCACAGAATAAAATCACACGCCGAAGGTTCCTTGGAAAGGTTGTCGGAGGCACTACTGCTGCTATTGTACTGCCCAAACTAACATCGGCTGCCGAAAAACCAAAATCAGACGACTCGCTGGCAAGACGGGTCCTCGGGCGGACGAAAGAGAAGGTCACTATCCTCGGCCTTGGCACGGCACCGGTAGGCGAAGGCCCCGTCGACGTCGAGGAAGGCATCAAGATATTCGGCGCAGCCATCGACCGCGGTGTCAATTATATCGACACGGCCAGGATATACGGCAACGCCGAGGAAATTTTAGGCCATCTGATACCAAAAAGACGTGACAAGCTCTTTGTTGTAACAAAGGTGTCCACACATACGGCAGCCGAAGCGGAAAAGTCGCTCGCCGAATCAATGCGCCGCCTCAAGACAGACTATCTCGACCTTGTACACATCCACAGCATCGGCAGTAAAAATATCGACCGCGTACTGGCAAAGGACGGCGTTTTAAACTTTCTATTGAAACAAAAGGAAAAAGGTAAAATTCGCTTTATCGGCACATCGGGGCACAACCGGCCGGCCAATTTCGTGCGGATGATTCAGACCGACCAGATTGATGTTATTATGTGCGTTATGAACTACGCGGACAGGAACATCTATGATTTCGAAAGTAAGGTTTTGCCTGAGGCGAGGAAACGCAATGTCGGCTGCGTGGCGATGAAGGTCTACGTAGGTATAAAGGGCGGTTTTCCCAATCACAGGAAAGGCTATGTAGGATGTGTCACGGAGCCTGCTTATATGCCTCAGGCTATTGGCTATGCGCTGGACCTTGAAGGCGTCAGCGCAGCCGTAGTCGGGCCCTATACGGTCGAGCATTCCATACAGAATGTGGAGTTTGCCAGGAAATACAAGCCGCTATCGAAGGAACAGTATAGCGGTTTGATGGAACTTGGGAAGAAGCTTGCGCCGGACCTTGGGCCGAGGTACGGCCCGGTGATATAAATACGCCCAATCCGCCAAATCGCTGGTAAATTCAGGATTTGGAATTTTTTGATAAGGAGTCATTATGAAAATTGTACGACAAATTGGTTCGTTAGCATTTGTAGCTGGGCTGTTCGTTACAGTATTTGCGGGAGTACCGTGGCATGTGCTCACTACTGATGATCCTGTCGTACCCTGGTGGCTGCGGACGGCCGTGTTCTGCCTTTTGGGCGGTATTCTTGTGGTGCTGCTGACATTGGCTATCGAACAAAAGACAACCAAAATAACACAAGAGGGGGCACCGGCTGCCGAGGCTGAAGCAGAAGTATTGCTATTGAATTCGGCGGAAGTGCCTGGCCGAGAGACACGTGAGATTCTCGGTCTGGTGCAGGGGCATACGGTATATGCCATCTGGCTCGGCAAAGATTTATCTGCGATAGTAAGATTGATACTCGGCGGTGAACTGACTGAATACACAGAGATGATGGGGCAAGCTCGGTCAACAGCTACTAACCGGATGACGGCACAGGCGGCAGAGATGGGGGCAGACGCTATAATCAATGTCCGCTATATGACTACGAGTGTTGTGGGTAGCGCAGCAGAACTATTAGCCTACGGCACAGCAGTCAAGCTCGGCTAATAGATTAACCTTGCGGATGGATATTGGTTAGTGGTAATTGGTTAGTGGTGAGTGAACATTAAAATTGTCCCCAATTAATCAAATAATTAGTTTGTCTGAGACGAGGTCAGGAAAGGAGACAAAAATGAATCGTCGAGATTTTTCCAAACATATACTATTGCTTGGACTTGGCACACAATCCGGCTGTGCAACAGCCAATATGAGAAATGTCAATTCTCAACCTGGCAGTTACTACGAAGAACCCGCGAAAAAATTACCTATAAGGAAATTCGACGTTGTCGTAGCCGGCGGCGGGACAGCAGGTGTAGTGGCGGCAACAGCAGCGGCACGCAATGGCGCGAAGACGGCCTTGATAGAAGTAAAAGGTTATCCGGGAGGGACAGTAACGGAAGGCGGCACCGCGCTTCACAGCTTCTATAACCTGTGGAAGGCCTTTCCCGGCGTCAAAAAACGCCAGGTTGTGCGAGGGATTGCTCAGGAGATTATCGACCGCCTTCTCAAAGTCGGCGGTACATCGGGACACGCCGAGATGTCCAAAGGTTACAACTACGACTCGGTTTGCACGGCTATCGATACGGAAATGTATAAACTCGTTACTTTTGAAATGCTCGTTGAAGCAGGCGTTTTTACATGTGTCAATACCCTTTTGGCCGGAGCTATTATGGACGGTTCGCGAATTAAGGGCGTGATAGTAGAGAGCCGTTCCGGAAGGGAAGCGTTCTATGCGAAAGCATTTGTAGACTGTACGGCATACGGAGACCTGGCCGCTTATGCAGGCGCTGACTATACAGAGCCCAACGACTATGCAGTATGTAACAGCATAGGGATTGCCAACGTGAGCATCGATAAGTATTACGAATTTCTTAAATCGCATGACGCGATTACTCAACAAGCCGAAGGCCGGCGCAGCGGCAAAGACGGGCAAATTGTGCGATTGGACGGCAAAACAGTCAATCTTCCTGACGGCTTTAGAGAAGGGGCCGGGAAGATTGGTATGTCAATGGTTACAACCACTGTTCATGACAATTACTTTATGTTTATTAAGCTGAATCTTAAAATGCCCGTAAGTCCTACAAGCAGAGATGCGGTGGCCAAAGCGGAGCTGGTGCTGAGAAGGCGTCAGGCAAGAGCCATAGAGCTATTCAGGCAATATGTCCCCGGCTGTGAAAAGGCATTTATCGCCAGGACGAGCCCGAGACTTAACATCAGGCGCGGCAGACTGATTAGCTGTGATTATGATATCACACTTTCAGACGTGCTTGAAGGCAGGCATTTTGATGATGATGTTATGGTATACGGTTTTCATGATTCGGCGCCCCGCTTTCAGATAAAGAATGGCGGGACATACGGAATTCCTTACCAAGCGCTGCGTGTGGCAGGAATACACAACCTGTTAGCAGCCGGCATGATGATAACATCAAACCATGACGCCCATATGTCTACCAGGAACACTGTATGCTGTATGGGACAAGGACAGGCAACAGGTACGGCAGCGGCTCTTTGTGCAGTGAAGAACTGCGGTACACGTGAGCTTCGATACTCTGATTTAAGAGAGACTCTTGTAAAAGACAATGTATATTTGGAAACTGCACTTTCCAGAAAATAGTTTGTTAAGCAGCCAGTTTTAATAGCTTATAAAACTGGCGTGCGATTTTTCGATTTTTTCGGCTATGGCCAAAAGTTTCAAAAAATGCTTTCCTCAAAACTTCCTGACGAAGCGAACCGGCGGAAACTCCGCTTAGCCAGAACCCAGCCAAATCGTCTGTATTGTCAAAGAGATAATTGCTTTTCAATTTTTGTTGTAAAGCCCGTTAGGAAGCAGGGATTTCTTTCTAACGGGGTAAACAGCACGGAAAAAGTTCTGTGGATTCTTGAAATAGCACTATTTTCTACGTCTGAGTCACCGATTATTTTTCTGACCTAATGTCCTTAACTTTATAGCCTGGGGGAGGTTGAAATCTGAACAGCTCATCCGGTATAGAAGTATTTAAGTGAACTTCCAGAATCGTGTAAACCGACTTTTCCTTGAGGTTCCCACGACGGTCATATTTTGTCTCAGTGATGTTGCGTGGAAATCCCTGAGAATCGAAATTGCTGCACTCTGTAGTATATAGCGGGTCATTTGATTCAGGAACACAGTATTCGAAGTAGTAGATACGTGAGTAATCATTTCTGTCACATATCAGAACGATGCCGCCTGAAGCCCAGTTGGGATCCTTAATTTCGATACGATCTCGCGAATCAGGGGAATTCGGATCGGGCTCCACCGCGAGCCGGAGCCCGCCCACAAGGATTCCTTTCTCGGCAAAATCTTGCATCCTGTTCGGATCCGGTATAAAGGCGGCACTGATGCCCTCACCCACCTTTATGCCTATGGTGGACTTCAGTCGCAAAGAAATACCTGTGGGTAGATATGCAAATTGAGCAGGGTCTCTTTTTGCCCAGCCCGATTTGTCCTCAATATTGGCGCTTTTTATCTTATGTGCATAATGAAAACTGTAAAAATTCTCGCTATCACGCTTTCCGAAATTTACATAGGTATGCTCAAAAGGCATATTAGACTCCAATTGTTTCCCCGGTTCAGCAGTGACAGAATCTGTACGCTGGTTGTTACCTGAAATCCTTATTCTTTTCTTTATTAAGCGCGGGAATTGCTGTCTCCTAACTCGCCAGTTAACATTAATCTCAATTGTTTTCTTGCGCCTTTCTTTCTCATAAGTCTTGAGTGACTCCTTGGTGAGGCCCATACGCTCATAATCTTCGTCAACAAATTTCTCGACTTCGCTTCTGATCTGTTCGAAAGGCTTGGTGGGTGTTGTAAGCTCCAGATATAGTGTAACATCTAAACTTTGTGGTCGCTCTTTCCAAGCAGCAGCCGCTAATTTAGCCACCTGCTCTTCGGTTGGAAGGCCGTTATTCACCTGAGCATACGTAAGGCTGAAAGCAAATAATACGAATAGCAAACGTGTAATCTTAAATTTATTCATCGTAATTCCTTTCGATTTAGCCCCACTTAAGAATGTAACCTTTATATACAATATCATCCCGTACAAGTGCCACCGCCGAAGTGATCAAATTTAGGGCCATACTTTGGCGTTTGGTTGTCATCATCTTTATCGCACTTGTCAACGTAACTGCAAGGGGTTATACACTCATGGAAGTATTCGACAATGCACGCCGCACAGGCACCTTCAGCTATTGGTGTTGGCTCCATAGGACACGAGCCACAAACAGCTTCACACGCCTCCCAGAGTAATGGGCAAAGACACCAGTTCCAATTAGGATACACTTTACATTCGTACGTGTAACCTGTGATACCTGTCGTCTCATGGCATTCACAGCGGCCGGAAACTCCTGTGGAGGCAGGCGAACAGCGTTCGTGCTCAATCGTTTCTTCGTACTCACCGGGACAATGATCCCACGCGATATTTACACAATCCTCACAGACAGCTTGTATAGAAGCTGGAGTCGTTGAGGTCGTCCAACAAGTATCGCACACGCATTTGCAGTTCTCACAATGCTGACTTGGGTCACAATCCGAATCAACATCACAATCTGAAGTCGATTTTAACACACAATTGCCCCCTACACACTCTTTACATGTGCTACATTTAGTGTTATCGTTTACGCATGAGCAACCCGAACAGCCATTATGACATGCACCAGTACAATCCGAATTTTCACAGCATTCTGAAGTGCATTGGCACCAACAACTTACGCAGGATTCACAAGCCGGACAACCGCCGCCACAGTCACCATACGGCATACACTCGCCCATATAACAGTACTGGCAAGGGGGGCAAAAATAATCACGGTCTACGCACACGCCAGCCTCACAACTCTGGCAGCCTGTACACGCGGGATTGCATTCGCACGCTATCGATGGCACAGTGAGACGGGATAATAAGAAACAAACCAGCAAATGTAGTATTGATTTTATCCTCATTTTTCCTCTCCTTTCAAATCTTCAAGCCTGGCCTCTACACTTTCTATACGAGGGTCATTCGGGCGAGCCGTTACTAAGAACAGTATGAAGTATTGAACAGCCTCAATTTTCTGGCCTTAGAGTCTGAACTTGCCAAAGAGCTAATCGCTTCTCAATATTTGTTGTAAACGGCACGGAAAAAAACTGTGGATTCGTAAATAACACTATTTTTCGTATATACTTACCCTATTCTTGATGAGTGCTGCAGACAGGAGATCAGCGGCATAAACACCGTTCTGGATTTAACTGTTCTACTTCCCAACTGGCTCGAGTGTTTTTGTAGCCGCCTTATATCGATAATCCTTGTTCAATATTTCATCGATAAATATATCCCCCTCTTTAAGGTTCAAATTTGTATATTCAAACGTATCAGTTGGTATTTTTTGGTTGACCTTATTATTGGTATAAGTTAAATCCTTTTCTGTTGTCACCTCTCCCTTTGAACCGTAAAGTTTTATTATTGTCCTTTTGGGTAAATAAACACCATCGATAAGCTCATATTCCCAGGTATATTTTTGAAACACCATACCGCTTCCGGTGGCGGCTTCCCAATATATCATATTAAAGCCACATTGGCTGGAGAATATCATGGTTAATATCGCATAGTGTTCCGGCTTGCTTCTTTCCATGTTCACAACCGATGGCGAGATTATTTTATACTCGATAGTATCGACTTTCATGCGTTCTTCCATCTGGAATTTGTAACCATCAAATTCTATCTTTCCGAATTTATTGAGCCTTTTGATTGACCAGTCGAGATCTTCCCAGGTAAAACCAGCGCCTGGGAAAAATGATCTCCTTGGATCATAAACATCCTTATACTTATACCACCCCGTTTGCTGCTCTCGCTCCGATGATTTTTTTCCCACCCTTTTGTTGAGTAGACGTCCAGTCCCTTTTTCAAAACTGTGTGCATCCGCTTTGAGAAGAAAATCTGGCTTGGCAATTACGGTCGACCAAATGGGGCTGGGCCCACTATTGCCCACGTAGGCTCCAGTATTATAGTTAAAGTATTTACTGGGCTTATCTCGTAAAGTGTCAACATAAACAAAGTTATTATTCGCATCAACTGCAAAGGTAATCTTATCTTCCGAATTTTGCAGAATGGCTTCAGGCACCTCTCCTTTAGTATCTTTAGCGTTTTTAAAAATATCTTCAGCTAAGGAGCCAGTATGTACCCAGGTCATTTTTTTTTCGATTTCTCCCGACCAAATTTTAATTCGTTCGTAATTTTGGCGAATGTCGTTGGCAATCAACTCCAGAATTATCGGCATTTCCTCTTCTGGAACGATTCTTATGGTTTGATTGGGCTCTTCAACTGCCAATGCCTGATAAGCAAATCCTAAAATCATAAACCATACTAAAACATAAGCAAGCACTGTTTTTATTGAAAGTTGTGTGTAAAATTTCATTTTTCTTTTCCTTTCCTTATCTATTTACAACTGCATGTTTCTTCTTTATGTGTATATACTGTATCTCCACCTCCTGATTCACACTGGTAACAATTTTCAGTTACATCACAAACGATTGTGACTATACATTCGCCTATAGTTTGACACTCGGGCGGTTCTCCAAATTCCAATCGGAGACAAAGCATCTCCCCTTCGCATTCAAGGCACAAACTATTGCTGTGAAACATAGGGAAACATTCTTTAACTTCATAACATATTTCCTCTGAATTATTCCAGTCAAACTGTGGACACCCGTCATGGCACGTTTCTATTACTAGGCCGGTGTAATCTTGGTATGTGCCACAATTTGATGGTGATGTTATTTGTTGACAACCTTTGCATTTGAATGCATCTTCATTATCTTCGCTACAACTTGTCGTGTCGGTGACCTCATCCGTGCATGGTGGGTTACAATAATAAGTAAATCCCCCATCAAAATACCAACAACATACCTCATCCGAATTACAGCATGTCTCACCTCCACAACAATATTGATTTGCTCCACAACACTCGGTACCACAACACGGATTATCACAGCACTCATTATCGCAGCACGATTGTCCTGAGCTACAACATACGCCGTCACAGCAGTAATCACAGCATGTCCCATTACAACATTCCTGGAGCGGGCTGCAATCCCAATCACAGGAACCACTCTCACAAGTATAGCAATCGTCGCAATCGTCTACGCATACGTCATCATTGCAACACTGTCCGCTGGAACAATCCGAATCGCACGCTTCGGTTTCCGGGTTCCAAGTTTGACAATCGCCACAGGGGGGCGGCGGACACGCTATCGCCGACATTGCAAGGCCGGATAATAAGAAAAAAAACAGAAAAAGTAGTATTGTTCTTATACTCATTGCACCTCTCCTTTCAATTCTTCAAGGTAGCTCTCCACACTCTCTATACGAGGGTCATTCGGGCGGGCCGTTGCCAAGAACAGTTCATAATACATAACCGCTTCAACTTTTTGCCCTCTCTTGAAATTCAGATTGCCCAATTTCAGAGATGCTGATGGAACCACCGCACTACCCGGATATTTTTCAAGAACCGCCTTATAGGCTTGTTCTATCTTGGGATTTGCTACTGACGCCGATAGTTTACCGGAGTCTCTTAACTTCTTATAACAACTGCCGATTAAGGATTGGGCGCTCCAAGCGTATTGATAATCAGGCCAATTATCAACTACCTTTTGATAGTGCGTAATGGCCTTTTCGTATTCACCAAACCGACGATAACAGACCGCCGTGAAATATTGAGCGTGCTTGAGTCCGATTGAACTCGATTCCGGGTATTGTACTGTAACCTTTTCCCAGATATCTCTGGCCTTGTAGAGATGCTCTTCAGACTTGACCCTTATACACTTATTCGGGTCATCAAAAGCCTTGTAATAATATTGTTCACCAATCACAAATACGGCTTCCGGCAAATCGAGCTGGTCGTTGAAATCGGCGATTAAGATGTCAAGGGCTTGTTGGATCTCGTTCTATGAACTTGCCAAAGAGCTAATCGCTTTTCAATTTTTGTTGTAAAACCCGTTAGAAAGCAGGGATTTCTTTCTAACGAGGTAAACGGCACGGAAAAACTCTGGGTATTTGTTAATAACGCTATTTGCTGCGGCTGCTTGATTTTTTCTTTAGCAACAGAATAAGGCTTATAATAACTATTCCGCATAATCCCACAATTACTGCATAGTTGGCTCTTTCGGCATCTTCTGGATTTGTTTCTCCATGTTGTTCTTCACGGCACCTACTATTCGAGCCCTTGTTTTCTCATCGGCGATGTACATTTCGAGATATTGGTTCAACTCTTCAAGGTTAAATGGTGGTTTTGAGTAGGCTTTAACGATGTATTTTTCTGCACGTTTCGGATACCTCTTCAACCAATCGCGCAACCTGGATTGTTCTGAATATCTTTGTCCTTTTTGTCTGTTTTTATCAATGGCCGCCTCGTATTCAGCACGCAGTTTTGGGTCCTTTATGGATTCAGGTGCTATACCTCCTGCTGGAAGCCCCATATTCACACCTACAGCATTGGGACTCCACAGTTTTTCGTTAGGATCCCAGTTTGGGTCAATGGCGTCGAGCAATCGCTTCCAGGCGTGGAGTCGTATCTCGACATCTTTCTTCCTGCGTTGTGCCAAATCTTCGCCTTTTGGCGAATTGCGTGTGTACATCGAAGTCATCACATGGCCTGTCAATTTTAATTCCATCTCAATTGAAATTTCTTCAGATTTATCGAGAACCAACAGGGCATATCTTCTGGCAACGTCGTGGCGCCGGTCATCCGCAAATGTTCCTGAACTAAGTGGCCCACAGATTTTCAGCATTAACCGAGCATAATGTTCCTTATTTCGTCGGCTCCACTTTTTCTGAATTGCATCAGCGAACTTTTCATACTCCTTAAGATCATTGACTAGTCCCGGCTTAAAAGATTTTCTCAAGGCTTCTATGCGTGCCCGTTCTTGTTTGTACTCCTGCTTTTCGGCTTCTGAAGCTTTAAGATTTGCTCCAAATGATAGACTTATCACCAAGAGACAATTCAGAACTATTCTAAAGCAGAATACTGTTTTTTTGAATGTCATTTTACACGTACCTTTTTTTGTATTTTCATTTTCTTTATTTTCACTTCGTGGCTTATTAACACTATGTTCAACATTTTATAGTTTTTCCCGCCTTCTGCCAGGAATTTAATTATTCCTTAAAAGGGTTGTGTCGGATCGGCTGCAGCAGCTGTTCCTGAGTGCCCCCCTTTGGACTGCGTAGCATCGCCATTAGCCCAAAACCGCGAGACGTGATTTTGAGTACTGCCGAAGGTATTTCGCGTACTCGTATCATCGATGTATTGTGTAGGGATATTCCATGTCCATCCACCATCACCAGCATTCCAGGGTGTCATAATACAAAAAGCATGATCCTCTGCCTGAACTCTGCATCCAGTTGTGCTATTTCCTCCCATAATACCTCCTGAGAAGGTGTTTTGCGCGTGCGGCCCTATGCCACTACAAACCCCCCAAGCAGGCGTGGGAGGACAGCTGTCTTCTCCAAAATCCAGGTTCTTGAAGGAGACATGCGTGGGATCCAGCCAATAGTAAAGTTTAATCCCTGCGCTCGCTGTGTTATTTATGTGCCAAACGTGAGTAGGGTCAATCCGTGTCATTCGGGTTCCGCTGGGGAGAATAATGTCTTTTTGATAACCTTCCCACTTACCTTTAGAAGGGCCGGATTTAATTGTTAAAATCAACCAAACAGTTCCATTAGTAGCTCCCGCATCATAATCAGCGGTCCCATAATCAATATCAACGTTACTGACTGTACCAGGTTGGCTGCCGCTGCCTTTTGTCCATTTCAAGCCTCCTGCTTGACCTGCTGTTACCGACCAAGGATCAGTATCGAATGATAAAGCCACCTCTTCCTCGATCCCATAATACATTGTGTGTCTGCCGGAAAAGTTATCTTCCGGAGTAAAAACACCTTCAAAATCGAAGACAACTATGTTAGCGGTAATGGTATTGCCGCATTCGGCTGTAACGGTTTTGTAATCAGACAGGCTTGATGAGAGCGTATTAAACGTTACAGATGTGGTTGAACCGGTACCCGAAGCACCTGATGTTCCACCCCAGACGGGTTTACCGCTTGGCCAGGAAGCACCTGATGGAGCAGGTATAGCTTTGAAAGTAACGGTTGTACCTTTGTAAACGTATAGTGGAAATTCGATATTGGTGTAGCCGTTATCCGGATCATAATATTGAATTATGTCCACCTCCACGACGTAAATCTTAGTTATTTGTGAGGAAGAGCCACATGTGGCGGTAATTGTTGCGACTCCAGGTGTGGTCCTGTCGACGGTATATGTGAGATTATCTATCTTTGTACCTGCTGTGCCGGTGAGGCTCCAGTCCGATGGCAGATTTTGTGCCGACAGGCTGGGATACGGCGCTGCTATTATAGTTACGACATCCGTATCTGACACAGCGACGACATACGACTTTGTGTCCGGGTCGCCATCGCCATCGTCAATCTCTGTACCTATATCCGGTTCAAGCGAATGTGCTTCCACAACGTATATCGTGTTTTGTTTTGATGAAGTGCCGGCGGTGCAGGTAAATGTTGTTATCCCAGCTATCGTCCTGTCACAGGTGCGAGTAAGCCTCGTACCCGTTCCGCCCGTAAAAGTCCAGGGATCCGGTAATTCTTCTTCTGGCATACTGGGCTTCGGCGTTGCTCTATCAGTTGTTTTCCCGGAGTCGGAGATGGAATCACCATACGATTTGGTATCCGGGTCCCCGTCGCCATCGTCAAATTCCGTGCCTGAATCCGGCTCAAGAGACTCAACTCCCACCACTTTGACCGTTTGGCTGCTTACATCGTTTCCGTCTTCACAATTAGGGCCTCCGCCGCAACAGCACGGGTCGTCATTGTCTATAACGTGTAAAGTTACTGTATATTCGCCTCCCTCATCATAGGAATGTGTAACAGTTTCTCCTGAGCCTGTATCTCCGTCTCCAAAGTTCCATTCATAGGTAAGCTCAGTTTCATCCGGATCGTAGGAGTCACTTGCATTAAAGCTAAATGATGTGCCAGCACACACGACATCGTCCGGTGTGACCAAAAAGTCGGATGTCGGGTCCTGGCAGCAGGCATATATTATATTAATAGTCGAAATGACCACAGTTAAGGCACAAACGCAAATTAAGAGCTTCCTTTTCATTTTCTTTCTCCATTATCTGGCTTTTACAGACTCCCAGCGCTTCATAAGATTGGTCGCGGCATTAACGGCCATAGAGTCGGGGTAATTTGTAATAACATTCTCGCAGGCCTGGCGTATTATTGGAGCAGCATCCATTTTCGAAATGGCCTCTGACCTTGCTAATTTGTCGAAGCAGCGGGCAATCAGGAACTGGGCGTTCCAAGCGAATTGATAATCAGGCCAATTTTCAACTACTATGTTGTAATACTCTATAGCGTTCTCATATTTACCGATTCTCTCGTAGCAGCGAGCCGACATATAGTAAGCTTGCGGAGTAATATGAGAAGTCGATAAGTCTGTTATTATCCTTTGCCATACAGATATGGCTTTTTGGAGTATTTCTTTCTCCTTAGCGGAAAGTCCGGTTTTTTTGCATTGAGAAGCCCATCTATAATACTGTTCGCCGACCACAAACATGGCTTCAGGCAAAGCCGGATGGTCGTTGAAATCAGCAATCAGTTGATCCAAAGCAGGTTGTACGTTTGCATCATTTCCAAAGTAGATATCTAACTTTACCATACCTGTTCTTGCCCACATTTCATATTCGGTGTCCGGCCAGTCGGCGATAACGTACTGATACAGTGCCCCGGCCTTGTCGTAGTGCAGTGCCTTGGCGTACTCGTCGCCCACCTGGTAGATTTCCTTTGGCAGGGTCGGCTGTTCCGAGAACGCTGCCATCA
>CAYVIT010000018.1:0-37441 GCA_964451425.1 uncultured Pirellulales bacterium | reverse complement strand
GATTGGCCTACCTATCGCCACGATGACTCGCGAACCGGCGGTACTCAAGAGGAACTTTCAGCACCCTTGGTTCCACAGTGGATTTACACTCCGGTCCATCCTCCTCGCCCGGCATGGTCTGCGCCAGCCGAACGCCCAAGGGAGGGTTTCACACTACTGCACCGAGTGAACTTCGATGATGCCTTTCAGGTTGCCGCTGTCGGTAACGTGGTCTATTTCGGTTCTTCCGCAGACAACAAGGTCTATGCCCTCAATGCAGCCACAGGTGAAGAACGTTGGTCCTTCTTTACCGGCGGTCCCGTTCGCCTCGCACCAACGATCTGGAAAAACCGGGTAATGTTCGGTTCTGACGACGGTTTTGTTTACTGCCTGAAGGCAGCCGATGGAGACCTGCTCTGGAAAAAACGTGGAGGACCAAACGATGAAAAACTTCTGGGCAGCGGTAAGATGATTTCGCGCTGGCCCATCCGAACCGGAGTGCTCGTTGATGAAGGTGTTGCCTATTTCGGCGCGGGAATCTTCCCGCACGAGAACGTTTACCTATGGGCCGTCCGAGCAGAGGACGGGACGGTCGTTTGGAAAAACGATAACATCAGCGCCGGCTCCGCAAACCGCAATGACCTCTCCCCGCAGGGATACCTACTGGCCAACAGAACACAACTCTTTGTGCCGTCCGGCAGAGCTTTGCCCGTCGCTTTCGACCGAGCGGACGGCACGATAGTTTTCAACCGTAAATACGGGTGGAGAGATGATGTTTCGGGAGGTGTCATCGGAGGCACTTATGCTCTTTTAGCAGACGAACAAATATATACAGGTACACAGAAACATTTACTGGCCCTGAACCAGAAAACAGGCGCGAGGGGCTTTGCCTGGTTCCCGGGGCGGCGTCTTACTGTAGTGGGAGATATGGCCTACCTGGCAACAGGAACCGAACTCGTAGCTATGGACCGTTCGGCATACGCCAAGACAAGCAAGCTGCGCAACTCCCTGGAGCGAAAGATAATGAGCCTGGAGAGTTCGGTCAGAAGAGCGACGGGCAACGAACGAAAGAAGCTCCAAAAAGACCTGAAAGCCGTAAAAGAAAAACTGGAGAGCCACCAGCAGAAGAATATCAAGCCCACAATTAAGTGGCGTATTCCAAGCCAGTGCGACGCGGAGTTAATCCTGACAAATAACCTTGTGTTTGCAGGCGGCCAGGACCAGGTCAATGCCCTCAACCGAGAGAACGGCGAGGTTGTATGGTTAGCGAAGGTCGAAGGCAAGGCGCGGGGCCTGGCTGTAGCTAACGGGCGCCTCTACATAAGCACCGATGAAGGAAAGATTTATTGCTTTGCTTCAGGCGACACAGCGAAAGAAAAAACTGCCGTATCTACAGTTCCACCCCCGCCAGTCGTCAATCCTTACCCTGAAGACAAACTCACTGCAATTTACGAAACCGCTGCCGAAGCCATCGTTATGGAAACAGCAGTCACAAAAGGATATTGTCTTGTTATCGGCGCAGAACAGGGCCGACTGGCCTACGAGCTTGCAAAACGCACAGAGCTGACGATTGTCGGAGTAGAACCCGATGCAGGAAAAGTCCGGGCGGCAAGGCTGGCCCTTGATGCAGCCGGCCTATACGGTGAACGCGTGACCATCGACCATGGCAACCTTTCGGCGCTGCCTTACTCGAACTACTTTGCCAACCTCATTGTTTTCGATAGTCTGCTCCTAAATGGAAAGATTCCTGACGAGCTTGGAAAACTTGCCCGGCACCTCAAACCTTGTGGCGGTGTCATTTGCTTAGGTATGCCCCCAAATACTACTCTGCGAAGCAGCGCTTCGCTGCGAAGTACGAGTGCACCTGGAAAACACAATGACATATATTCTGAAAAGTTGCAACAATCGCTTGCACGTCTGGAGTTGGGTCAGTGCCGTGTAAGCGAGACAAATGGACTCTGGGCAACATTGAAGCGTGGGCCATTAGCTGGCGCCGGCAAATGGACACATCAGTACGCCGAGCCGGGCAATACGGCCTGCAGCGATGACCAGCTCCTGAGTGGACCCTTAGGATTGCTGTGGTTTGGTGAGCCCGGACCTGCGCCGATGGTCAATCGCCACGACGCTGCCGCTGCGCCGCTTGCGGTAAACGGCAAACTGTTCATACAGGGCGAGAACATTGTAATGGCCTACGATTCCTATAATGGTGCCCTGCTGTGGAAACGTACGCTCCCAGGCGCGATGCGTACGCGGCTGAAGGGAAGAGAATGCAGTAATCTGGCGGCTTCGGAAGACAGCTTCTTTGTTGCGGTGGGTAACAAATGCTTTCGGCTCGATGCCGAAACAGGCGAGACCCACACAGTTTATCAGGTACCTGTCGCTCTCGAAAGTACATCCGGCAGATGGGGATATCTGGCCTATGTTGATGGTATCCTCTACGGCAGTACAGAAACAAAAACGGGTGTCTCAAGTTCGGTTTTCGCCATCGATGCACGAAATGGAAAGCCCCTCTGGACCTATGAAGGCGAAAATATTGCCAACCTGACTATTACCGTCGGAGATGGCTGGTTCTTTTTCATCGACAGCTCTCTGACTCCTGAGCAGCGGCAGGCATTACTGCAGCAGGACAAATCGCATCTGAAGAATCTCAGCGCTGAGGAAGCAAAGAAAGCCGAGGAGAGTACAAAGAGACTCGACGCACGCCTCGCTGTTGCTCTCGACGCCAGAACGGGAGGCAAACTTTGGACAAAGCCAGTCGACGTGACGGACTGCAGTAAAATCGGAATAGGCGGCGGCGAACTGACGGCTATGTATCGCGACGGTATTCTCGTCCTGTGCGGTGCCAACGCCAATGGCCATTACTGGAGGCAGTTTCTTGCGGGGCAATTCTCTCGCCGGCGGCTGGTGGCGCTGTCGGCAATAAACGGCGAAAAGCTTTGGGCTTTAGACGCAAACTATCGTCATCGGCCCGTCATCATCGGGGACACCGTTTTTGCCGAACCATGGGCGTTCGACCTAAAGACCGGTGAGCAAAAGATGCGCAGCCATCCACTAACCGGCAAGCAAACACCGTGGCAGTTCCTAAGGCCGGGCCACCACTGCGGCGCGATTTCGGCATGTCCGCAAATGCTTTTAATGCGTTCGGGTTTCACCAGCTATTATGACCTGCGTGACGACAGCGGCATTCGTCATTTTTCCGGCCATCGCCTCGGATGCTGGATCAATGCAATTGCCGCCGATGGACTTGTCCTTGCGCCCGAAGCCAGCGCCGGTTGCGTATGCCTCTTTCCTATCGTTTGTTCTCTCGCTCTTGAGCCACGCTTAGACCATCAGCGATGGGCTATCTACAGTGCCAGCGGAGACAACATGCCCGTTCAACACCTGGCTGTCAACTTAGGCGCACCGGGCGACAGACGTGACTCAGACGGAGCACTCTGGCTTGGATACCCACGCCCCGGGCTGCCCGGTGACCGTGCGGCGATGGGCTTCTCGCTCGAACTGCAGACAGAATTTCTTGAGGGCGGCGGTTACTTCCGACGCAATAGCGAATCCGAACCTATGGCTGGGACCGAGAAGCCATGGGTATATACTTCCTGCGGACGCGGGCTTAGACGCTGCGTTCTGCCGCTCTTAGGCAAGGACGGAAAACCAGCCGGATATACCGTCCGACTGTACTTTGCGGAATTGGAAAATAAAAAAGCAAACGAGCGGATATTCGACATCAAACTGCAGGAAGAGACGGTCCTTGTCGGCTTCGACGTAGTGAAAGAAGCCGGGGCACATCATAAAGCAATCGTGCGTGAATTCAAAGATGTCCAGGTCAAAGACAATCTGGAAATCGAACTCGTTCCGAAAGGCAAGAATCTTTCGTCGATGAACGAAGTACCGATCCTATGCGGCGTGGAAGTAACACGAACAAATTAAAATACGGAGAATGAGGGAGAATATAATGGACCAGTACTTCTCTAAAATCAGGATGAAACTATTCGATTGGTCGCTGCATATTGGTCTGCTTTTTGTAATTACTGTATGTGGTAATGCAAAGGCTGAAATGGCCAAAGCTTCTCAAATCAATGAAGGCAACACTTTGCGCCTGGTATCCATTAAACCGACCGTGTTCTTTATTAAAGATAAAGACGCCCTGCTGCAAGTATCGGAAGTCGTCATTGAAAACACGTCTGAACCTGTGGAAGCCAGCCTGGATGCCAGGCTCGATGGTAAGCAAAAGAGCACGGCTCTCGGCAAAGTGGAAAAAGGTAAAACAACCGTGCGGGCTTATATTGCCGACGTCATTAAAGCGACGGAAGCTGAGTTTATTCTCAAAGCAAACGAAAAGGTACAGGAACGTCGTAAGCTAACGTGGCAGCCAAAACGACACTGGCGGGTATTCATAGTTCCTATCACACATCACGACCTCGGCTATACGGACACAATAGAGAACGTTCTAAACAGATATGACGGTTTCTATGATGATGTTCTTCGCTTCTGCGAGGAGACGAACGATTGGCCGGAAGAATCGAAGTACAGGTATACGCTTGAGGGGACCTGGTCGATGCAGCATTTCATCGAGAACAGGCCGAAAGAGGCCATTGATAAGCTGGCAAAGTACATCAAGAAAAATAGAATTGAGATTGGCGCGTTCTTCGGCAATGAGATAAGTGCGCTGTGCAGCCACGAGCAGCTTGTCCGTTTGATGTATCCATCGTTTCGATTGAAGCGAAAATATGGTGCGCAAATTCTCACAGGCTCGATTACGGATGTTCCCGGTCTGAGCTGGGGCCTGCCGACGGTGCTGGCCGGTGCAGGTGTGAAATATTTCTTTGCCGGCCTGCCGACTTACTTCGAGTGGGGAAGAAATGATATACATACATTCTGGAATGAATCGGCCATTTTGCGGCACGGCCGGCCCGATGCTTTCCGCTGGCAGGGACCGGATGGAAAAACAGTACTTGTATATTACCAAGGCAGTTATGGATTCTTTAAGGCAGTAACGGGCCCTCACACTTATAAGTATGTAATGGACAATCTGCCCGGTATGCTCGAAGCAATGGAGAAGCAAGGTACGCCGTTCGATGTTGCCCGGTATATACACAATGGTGTCGATAATTATCCTCCGGATGTCGAAATAAGCCATATTGTTAGGGAATGGAATAGTCAATGGGCTTACCCTAAACTTATTGTAGCTACAAACTCGATGTTCTTTGAGACACTCGAAAAACAATGTGGTGACGTTCGCACATTCCGGGGTGAGCTGCCTCATACGGATTATGTCGTCGGCGCTATCTCCACTGCAAAGGAAACAACCATAAACCGCCTCACGCACGACAGATTACACTCGGCGGAAAAGTATGCCACCGTTGCCTCTTTAGCCAGCGACTACACATACCCAGCCGAGAAAATCCGCCAGGCCTATGATAATGTTTTACTTTATGACGAGCATACGTGGGGCAAAGATTATCCGGCAGGGAAATTGCAGGACTGGGCCTGGAACGAGAAAAGTCACTATGCGTACAAGGCTGCCGGGCTGACAGAACCCATTTTGACCGGAAGTCTCGATAGAATTGCAAATAAGATTGAACTCAAAGAGCAGGGACGACACATAGTAGTCTTCAATTCGCTTTCCTTTCAAAGAACCGATGTGGTAAGAGTGAACCGTTTTGATGTCAAAGAGCCTTTTGAACTTATTGATGTTGAAACAGGACAGAAAGTGCCCTATCAGATTGTTGAGCTGAAAAGTCCGCAGGCCCCTGTTCCATACGCAGCCTACCATTATGCCAGAGGGCAATTTGAGAGCAAGGAGCTTTTTGAGCTGGTTTTCATCGCCTCGGATGTTCCTTCCTTCGGCTATAAAACATATCGGCTTTCACCAATAGAAAAAGCTGCTACCCCTGCAAGCAGCGTCGTGGTTGATGAAAGCGGTTTGGAAAATCAGTTTTTCAAGGTCAAACTCGATCCGCAAACCGGAGCTGTAGAAAGTATCTACGACAAGGAACTATCGCGAGAGCTTGTCGATAAAGGTGCTCCACACAAACTTAATCAGTTCGTGGCACGGTGGGTACAAACGGGCAAGCAGGAAGGTCCGAAGAAAGCGGTGATTCGAAAGGGACAAGGCGGCCCTGTTTACGGCAGTCTTATAGTGTCCAGCCAGGGCGCAGGCTGCCCGCAGCTTACCCAGGAGATTATCCTTTATGAGAAGATTAAGCGAATCGATTTCGCCAATCGGATTTTGAAGGATTCCACGCCACTTTTAGAGATTTATTTTGCCTTTCCATTCAAAACGACAAAAAATCCCGATTTTAGGTTTGAAGGTTCCAACTCAGTCATCAAGCCTTTACGTGACCAATTCCCCGGCTCCAACTCGAACTACTATGCGGTTCAACATTGGGCGGATGTATCAGATGGAAAAGCGGGTGTAACATTGTCCTGCATCGACTCGCACCTGTTAGAATTTGGCGGGCTGTGGCCCTGTTATGTTTCGCAGGCCCATCATGGCGTAACGCCACCCGATTTCGGGCGTGAGTTTGTTAAACAAAGTGAACTTACGAAGGGCTATATGTACTCATTTGTTTTGGACAGTAACTTCCGCACAAACTTTCAGCCCGTCCAGCAAGCTGATATGCTGTTCCGCTATTCCATAACGACACATGAAAAAGGATGGAAAGAAGGTCACTGCCGTGATTTCGGCTGGGCAATATGTAATCCACTCTTTCCCGTACAATTAAATGGCAAGAGGGAAGGGTCGCTTGATAGCAAAATGAGCTTCTGTCAGGTCGATAAGACAAATGTATTTCTGCTGATTCTAAAGCAGGCTGAGGATGGAGATGGAATAATCGTTCGTCTTATCGAAACTCAGGGCAAGGATGTTACAGCCACGTTGACAATCCCTCATCTGACCATCAAACAGGCATACCGAACAAACTTGGTGGAGGAAAACAAAGAAAAAGCAACATTCACGGAACATACAATCACAACACTCATTAAGGCTTTTGAAATAACTACCATTCGCTTTCAAACATAGCCTTTGACAATTATCTGCGTTTTGCATAAAATTGGACCTGTATAATTCTGTTTGGCTGCGCGAACCGCATTGCCTGTAATTTTTGAAAGGGAGAAAAATGAAAAAAATTACAATATATTTATCGATTGTAATTGCCTGCACGATTTTGTTTCAGCTAACTGTCTGCCCGGCACAGACCGATTCCATACTTGACAAAATCGGCGTAACACGTGGGATATGCGTAGTGCCTAGCGATACGAAGTGCGAGCTTGCGTTAAAACTCGCGCGCCAAAGCGAATTGCTGATATATGTACAACTTCCAAAAGATAAAGACGTGGAAGCGGCCCGCAAAGCTGCTGATGCCGCTGGCTTCTATGGAACACGTATCTTTGTCGAGAAAGGTGATTTGACAAGGCTGAATCTGGCCGACAATATCGCCGATGCTGTTGTCGCTGTAAGTGATGCAACCGGAATTTCCAGGACCGAGGTGTTACGCGTACTTCGACCTGAGGGAAAAGCTCTAATAGGACGAAAAGTTCTTACAAAACCGTTTTCCGAGGGAATAGATGACTGGAGCCACCCGTATCACGGCCCCGACAACAACCCGCAATCAAATGACCAAATTATCCTCGCGCCTTACCTGACACAGTTTCTTGCTGAGCCTCGCTACGCACCGATGCCTCAAGTGGCCGTCGCCTCAGCCGGCCGCGCGTTCAAGGCGTTTGGGCACTTAGCGTTCAAAAAGCGAGAAGAGCCTTTCCTCAATAAGCTCGTAGCCTTTAACGGTTACAACGGCACATTACTCTGGGAGCGCGACCTGAATGAAGGCGTCATGATACACCGTAATACAATGATAGCAACGCCCACCACACTTTACCTCGGCGATGATAAATCCTGCAAACTTATCGACACGGCAACCGGGCGATTAAAAGGCGAGATAATCCCCCCAGTTAATCTCGCCGGTGGAACATTCTGGAAGTGGATGGCATTGGAAGATGGTGTACTCTATGCGCTTATGGGCGAGCAGGAACAAAGAGACCCGACAAAGCGGTGGGAGCGGGACAAACACGGCTGGCCATGGAATCCAATATCGAAAGGATTTAACCAACCTGAGCATCCATGGGGTTTTGGTCGAAATGTGCTGGCCATCGACCCACAAACGAAAAAGGTGCTGTGGTCTTATCGGGAGGATGAACCGGTCGACAGCCGGGCTATGTGTATGAAGAACGGACGAATCTATATCTTTCGATTTGGTTCGTATCTTACTTGTCTGAATGCGAGAACCGGCAAGCCATTCTGGCGAAAAACACCGGACAATGCTCCCAAATTGTTCGATTCACTCGGGACATATTTGAATCGGCAGGATTGGCGCACTAATTGGCGAACAACGGCTTATCTTAAGTGCAGTGACAAAGCTGTGTATTTTTCCGGGCCGCAGATTGGTAAGCTGCTCGCTGTCTCGGCCGAAGACGGCAGTATCCTCTGGGAGAATGCCTACAGTAACTTTCAGTTGGTCCTGCGGGATGACGGGCTTTATGGTATTAGCGGACAAATTGACAAGCACCCAAGCAAGAAGTTTGACCCTCTTACAGGCAGGGTATTGGCGGAGATTAATAAAAGTCGCCGTGCCTGTACTCGGCCGACCGGTTCTGCCGACGCCATCTTTTTCCGTGCTCAAGGAGGTTCGGTGCGTTTAGATATTACCAGCAAGCGTCCACAGTGGATTTCACCCATGCGACCGCCCTGTCACGATGGCGTAACCATCGCCAACGGTCTGTTGTATTTCTGGCCCTCGGTGTGCGACTGCCAGCTAACGCTCTATGGTATCACTTGCCTGGGACCGGCAGGGAACTTCAACTTCAGCCCACGTGCAACCGAAGCCCAACGTTTGGAAAAGCACGCAGGTGATTTGAGTAAGGTGGCGAGACTTAGTGAATCATCCGCCGATTGGCCCACTTTTCGCGCGGACAACACCGGCAGTGTAACGACAGAAGCTACCGTCCCCGACAGAAGCAAGCTACTCTGGCGGTTTACACCTGATACAACGATACCTGCGGCGGCTCCTCATCCAACGGCCCCTGTTGCAGTCGGCGGCCTGGTATTTGTCAGCGGTCCTGACGGTATCGTACGGGCACTGGATGCAGCAACCGGTAAGCAGCGGTGGCAGGCCTATACAGGTGGAGCGGTCCGTATTCCGCCGACTATCTGGGAAGGACGTGCTTTGGTAGGCTCCGGTGACGGGTGGGTTTATACATTCGAGGCACAGACCGGTCGACTGCTCTGGCGGTTCCGTGCCGCCCCAGCCGAACGCAAAATACCTGTTTACGGCTCTCTAATGTCCACCTGGCCGGCTGCAAGCGGCGTGATTGTCGAAAACGGCATTGCATACGTGGCCGCCGGTATCGTGAACTATGACGGCACTTATGTTTATGCACTCGATGCCGCTACAGGCGAAATCAAATGGCAAAATAATACGTCGGGCCACCTTGACAGGCAGGCCCGCACCGGAGTAAGCGTGCAGGGCCATCAGCTACTCCACGACGGTAAGCTCTACTTAGCGAGCGGCACGTCCCTGTCACCGGCTGTCTATGACATCACTGATGGGAAGTGCCTTAACGACCCAAGCCCCCTGGCCAACTGCGCATCACAAAGTCCTCGCGGCTGGGAACTTTCTCTGGTCGGTGACCAGGTCGCGGCCTGCGGAAAGCCCTTCTATGCACACCCGAAGTATGACGTTTTCGATGATACTGCCTTTAATAAGGTTTTTCTCACATCCAGCGGCGGCCGAGACATAGTTTGGGTCTGCCATCAGAACAACAAAAGGATTATGTGCTTTACCGACCTTGACAAAAATGTATTAAGCAAAAGTATGGACCAGCCCGGAAATCGTTTTAATGTTGATTGGAGAAGGCTGGGCATCAAGGATAAACCGTTGTGGAGCACGGATTGCAACAAAAGCGTCGCTGTTGCGGTGTGTAAAAATGCAGTAGTAATTGCCAACGAAACAGAAATTGTCGCGTTGAGACTCAAAGACGGCGGTATTCTCTGGTCGCAGCCGGTGCCATCATCCCCTGTTCCCTGGGGCTTGGCCGTGGACCGCGACGGTCGAATAATAGTAACTCTTAAAGACGGAAAGGTTATGTGCTTTGGTAAGATAGACCAAGTTGCAGCACTGTAGTCAGGAGGAGCAAAAGGCGATTATGGTTCCCTGGGACAATATACAGCTATCACGGCGATTTTGTATCATCGCTTTGACATTGCTTTTTATCGGGGGATGCTGCTTCAGCAGTAAACCCTCGGTGTCACCATCGGACGAGAAATATACCAGGCAAAATGGTCTTGGTATGATAAAAGCCAGTCGTGGGGTGCTGGAACCAGTTTATGCCCCTTTGGCTGAGCAAATTGTGGCAGATTTTAACCTGGACAAAAAAACCGGTGTTGGGATTGACTTGGGAAGCGGACCCGGCACACTCATTATCGAATTATGCAAACGTACAAAACTTCATTGGATTAATGCCGATATCAATCCGCATTTCTTTGCGTACTTTTTTAGGAGTGCAGAAGAACACGGTTTTGGACACCGAGTAAGTGCAGTGTTCACAGACGCTCACTCTCTTGCCTTTCGTGATAATTATGCAGACATAATTATCTCCAGGGGTTCTTTTCATTTTTGGAAAGACAAGGTTAAAGCATTCGGTGAAATCTATCGCGTACTCAAACCTGGGGCTGCGGCTTACATAGGACGCGGATTTCCAGAAAACCTGCCGGTTGGAATAGCAAAAAAGATACGGGCGCAACAAGGTAAAAAGATGAATTACGACGTTGAGGAAACGGCGAATGAACTGCGTCAGATTATGATTGACCTGGGCATCAAAAACTATTATATTCATAAGCCGAAACCTGCCGGCAGTGAAGGAGTCAACTATGGGATTTGGGTTGAGTTTCATAAGTCGGAGGATAAAGATAAAGAAAACCAACAGGAGAATATATCAAATGCGAGAGAGTGACAAGCCGAGAATTGGTTTTACTCTGATAGAGTTATTGGTAGTCATCGCTATTATCAGCTTATTGATGGCGATATTGATGCCTGCGCTGCACATGGCCAGATTTCGAGCTTACGAGACAACTTGTGCCAGCAACCTTCGGCAGGTAAACCTTGCCTTGATAATGTATGCGCAGGATGACGATCAAGGCTGCTACCCGCTGGAGCCGACCGAGCACAATCCGCATCCGGGTTTACTGGACAAGCTCCGTGCATATCATAATAACCTGCTTATGAATGCTTTCTACTGCCCCCAGGCTGAATACATGGAAGCGTTTGCCCAGAGTCCGGACGGCTATATACCCTCAGGGGGAGTTGATTCAATAATTGACACACCCGAGAACCGCCAAATTGGAAATATTACCTACGTGTACTGGAGCTTCATGGCAAATAAGGCAGAAGCAAGCGGGGAAACCTGGCGCGACCCGAAGTTTTTCTACCCTCGCCAGCTACTGATAGACGATATCCAATGGTTGGCCGAACCCTATGACGAAATGCACCCACTTCCTCAGACGCCACTTGGCGAGCGCTGGGTGGTGAGTGATTTCTGGCGAAAGAAGGCGCCTTTCCCACATGGGCGCAAAGCTGGAAGTCAAGAAGGCGGCGTTAATGTGACTTTCCTGGACGGTCACGTCGACCGGGTGTGGAAGAGGCCCAGGGACAACTGGCGCTGAACCTCGGAGAATAGAGGGAAGACAATCTGACATCTGATTTCTGACTTCTCTTTTGAGAGCAAAGAACACAAAATGCGGATAAAAGATGGGTTAAAAGCTGGTTTTTTGCGTGTGTTCCTAAGAAAATGGCTTTGCGTTATTAGGGCAATCCTGTATACTACCTTGTCTTGCCCGGAAGTACATATAGTATCCTGAAATGCAAGCCCTCGCTTATCTAAGAAACTCAAGACAAGGAGAAATCATGGGAAATAAACATACCTTTATGCCAAAGATTATCTTTCTTATATTCATGCTCGGCGTAGTGAGTTTGATGGTGGTTGGCTGCGGCAAGAGGAAGACAGATGAAGAACAGGAGCTTGTGGTTCTGTGCGGCAGCTCATTTCCCAATCCTATGGATGAGCTTTGCTCGCAATTCACGGAGCAGACGGGAATAAAATTCGCCACGACGATAGCAGGCAGTGAGAATCATCTGCCGCTCATAAAGACCGCCCATAAGGGTGATATTTTTGTCACGCATGACCCATATCTGGACTATATACGTGATGCCAACTGCCTGTTGGATTATGTGCACGTTGGATATGTTTGCCCTGTGCTGGCGGTTCAAAAGGGCAATCCCAAAGGTCTCCGTAGTATTCAGGACCTTACACGCCCCGGGCTGAAAATAGCTCTCAGCAATCCGGAATATTCCACCTGCGGCGAAATGGTTTTTGCCCTTCTGGAGAAGAAAGGCATAAAAGAAGCAGTTATGAAAAACGTGGAAAACCGGCTGACCAAGGGACACAGCGACTTGGGTACTTTCCTGAAAACAAAAACCGTTGATGCGGTCATTATGTGGAACGGTGTGGCCTACACTTTTCGTGACAGTGTGGAGGTTGTTCCGACACCCTACGAATACGATGAGGAGATTCGTGTCCATATCATGGGTTTGAACTATTCCAGGAAACCCGATTTGCTAAGGAAATTCCTTGAATTTGCCAAAAAAAGAGGTAAAGCTGTCTTCGCCAGGCATGGTTATATTAAATAGCCGGAAAGGGAATAATATGAAGCGGCTAATCTTGGCAGCAACTCTTATAGCAGCCATTCTATTCACGGGCTGCGGCCGGAGAGAATCGACGGAAGAACAGGCTGAAGAAAAAGAGCTGCTGTTATACTGCGGGGCCGGCATCCGCCCGCCTGTTGCAGAGCTGACCGAGGTTTTTAGACATGAGCACGGTGTGAAAGTCGTCACCAACTATGCCGGCAGTGAAACGCTGCTGTCCACAATAAGGCTTATCCGCTCCGGTGACCTCTACATGCCCGGCGATAAACATTATGTCCAGCAGGCGGCCAAAGAAGGTATGATTCTTTCGAGCAAGAAAGTTTGCTACTTTGTACCAACTATTCTGGTTCAAAAGGGTAATCCCAAAGAAATCCAAAGTCTCGAAGACTTGCTCAAGCCCGGTGTGAAATTGGGACTGGGTGACGTCAAAGCCTGCGCGATTGGACGAAAGACCAGGCAGATATTTGCCAAGAATAATATCCCCTGGAACGAGGTCGAAAAGAACCTCAAATTCCAGTCACAGACGGTCAACGAGCTGGGAATGCAAATCCAGGCCAATTCGCTGGATGCGGTTATTGTCTGGGACGCCATTGCTCATTACTACAACAGATATGGCCAGGAAGTACCGATACCTGCCAAGCGAAACGTGATATCCACTGTGGATATAGGGATACTGACATTCACCAAGAACCGCACATTGGCTGAGAAATTTGTGGAATTCACCACTTCTGACCGGGGACAGGCAATCTTCAAAAAACATCTTTACACTGTGGATGCACCCGAATAAAATACTTGTTTTTATTACTGAAGTAAGGACACCATGGCCTTCCTGGAGAAATTTTACAGCGTATTGCTTCCGGCTCATCTGTTCGTCTTTTTGTCAGCAGGCATTGGCGCGCTAATAGTATATTTCATTCTGAGACGCTACAATTCAGTCGATGCAGGCCTCAAACCTGCTTACCAGGACACTTGGTATATCAGTGACTATGATTGTAATAGCCTGCATGACATACATGCTATATTATGAATTCGATAAATAGGGTGTTTTTTAGGTCAATAGGTTTGCAATGAGAGTACGTCTGAACGGCCCTGTAAGTAGCAAGCGAAGCCATATCTTTTCTGCGATATGCTTTTTTTTTCTTGCTGTTTTCATCGTCTCAATCCTGCTGCTGATAATCGCCGATATTTTCTACATTGACAAAGAAGCTGTGGTGACGGTCCTGACTTCCAGCTTCATCCGAGATGCCCTTTGGCTGAGTATTTGGACCAGCTTTACCGCGACATCCATATCGCTTCTTTTTGCTGTTCCGATGGGCTATGCACTGAGTCGGTTTCAATTTCCCGGACGCAGTTTGGCTGATAGCATTGTGGATTTACCGATTGTTTTTCCTCCGCTGGTTGCGGGTCTTACTCTGCTCGTTTTTTTCTCACAAACCGCTCTTGGGCGATGGATACAGGAAGACCTTGGCCTTGAATTTGTTTTCCAAGCCAAAGGAATTGTACTTTGCCAGTTCGTTGTCACGGCCAGCTTTGCAATCCGATTTGCAAAGACCGCATTTGACGAAGTCGACCGCCGACTCGAAAACGTAGCTTTAACTCTTGGCTGTACCCGTTGGAGCAGCTTTTGGCGAATTTCCCTGCCGCTGGCCGGGAATGGGATTATCGCTGGTGGTATTCTAACCTGGGCCAGGGCTTTTGGCATTTTCGGACCGTTGATGATATTTGTCGGTTCATTTCGCGGCAGGACCGAAGTTTTAAGCACTACAGTCTATCTGGAGCAGTCTATTGGTAATCTGGAGGTGGCTTTAGCAGTGGCCCTACTGATGATTTTCATTGCCTTCATCGCGCTTTTAATTATTCGACTGGTCGTGAGTTCCTCAATGGTAAAATTATGATTAGTACGGACAAACTGTTATTTAGAATCGGCGAATTCCAGTTAGACCAGGTTAGTGTCGAGGTCTCGAAGGGGGAGTATTTCTCGCTTCTGGGCCCGCCCGGCTCGGGTAAGACCCTTTTTCTGGAATGCCTGTGTGGTCTCGTACGGATTACGTCGGGACAGATCTACATCGATGGGAAAAACGTAACCAATCTTGAGCCCCGGGCACGCGGCATCGGATACGTCCCGCAGGATTATGCGCTCTTTCCAAATCTGTCCGTGGAGCGAAATATCGGCTTCGGCCTCCGTGTCAACGGTTGCAGCCGGGAAGCAATAAACAATAAAGTTTCACAGGCTGCGGAAATGCTCGGCATCGGACACTTGCTTGGACGCAGTGTTTATGGTCTCAGCGGCGGAGAGAAACAGAGGGCAGCATTAGCAAGAGCATTAGTGATGGAACCCAAGGTGCTGCTGCTTGATGAGCCGGTCAGTGCTCTGGATGAAGCCACCCGTCAAGAGGTCTGTGTTCAGTTGCACAGTATCCAACGCAAGCTTGGTTTGACCACTATCCACGTCAGCCATAATCTGGAGGAAACGTTTTCGGTGGCAGACAGGGCTGCAATATTATACCAGGGCAGCTTACAGCAGGTCGGTGCGATGAATGAATTGCTGCGTTGGCCACAAAACGAATTCGTCGCCCGTTTTATGCGATGCAGGAATATATTCAGCGGCCAGGTTTCGTCTCAGGAGCCTGAATCGTCGAATACGCGAGTGCGAGTGGATAGCGTTGATTTGCTGGTGCCGGGAAAACACCGAGGGCGAATAAAGTTTATAATAAGGCCGGAAAACATTCTTCTCAGTCCTAATCCAATAAGCGGCTCTGTTGATAATAAATTGCAGGTTAAGCTGATTCGTTCGCGTGACTTTGGTAACTATATTCAGGTGGAACTAAAAGGCCCACTCGACCTTATAGCACATCTGTCGCACGCCGCTTTTGCCGAACTGAAAGCCAAACCGCAAACCGACCTGACTGCAGTTCTGCATGCTGAGAATATCCACGTTTTACCGGAATAGCATACTTTGTCTTTCATTTCCGACTAAAATATTGTATGATATGCCGCTGGAAAATAGCTTGTTAAAGTGTAACTCAATATCCTTTGGCCCTTTTGGGCCGCGGTCGCAACGGCGCCCAGCCAGGGGAGAGTCTACAGTGATTAAATTATTCAGATTGGCCATGACGAAGTTTTACCATAACGGACCAATTTTCAGTGCAACGGTCTTAGCTTTCCTGCTGGTCTTTGCACAAAGTCAGTTAGCAAGTGCCTGCAGATATAACGTACGCGAGGTTGGCTTTGTCGACCTGCAGATTGAGCCGTATTACCTTTTCGGCTATGTCAACGACGAAACCAGCGATGATGTCGTGTCCAAGTTCAAACAAGTAGCAGGTATTGGCCTTGAGAAAAGCAACATCGAGTTTGAAATAATCAATACCGACCAGCAAAAAGACCATCCGGCAATGAAGCACCTTGATTTGCAGCAGGCAAAATCGCTGCATAGTGCAGTACTTGTCTCGCCTGATGGACAATCATATCCAGTGCCCCTTGCAGAACGTGACCGGTCCTTTGAAGAGACACTTCGGTCGGCCATTGATGAGATACTGTCATCGCCTAAACGTGAGGAAATCCTACGGAAGACTATCGAAAATTACGCCGTTTTTCTGCTGATTGAAGGAGCAGATGACCAAGAGAACCAAAAAGTAAAAGAGGCTGCCTCTAAAGTGATTGAGTTAATAAGTTCGCAAATGGATATGATGCCGAAGCCTATTGCTCATCCGCCCGCTCTTGTTGTGATGGACTCGAAATCTCATGGGTCGGAAAAAGTGTTATTTTGGAGCCTGGGGCTGGATGGTGAAGAGGTAAATGAGCCGCGAGCAGCTGTCATCTACGGCAGAGGGCGCTGGATTGGGCCAATGTTCAGGGGAAAAGAAATAACCGAAGACAATCTGGCCAACGTTCTCTTCATGATTGGCCAGGACTGTGAATGTGGACTTGACCACAGATGGCTGCAGGGTACGATGCTGCTGGCCAGATGGACTGATGAAATGCAGGCCCGGGTCGCGGAGAATTTGGGATTTGACCCTGAAAGCCCGATGGTTAAGATGGAGATGAGCATGATAGTGAGAAGGGGCTCTTATTCATATCCGGGTGTCCCCCTTGGTACTTTCGGTTACCAGGAATTCGCGATTGAACCCAATGATGCTATGGAAGAGAGGCAGAATCCGCCCAACGACATCGAATATACCACAATGCCTGACCCCAGCCCGGATGACCCAATTTCGGAACCTAATCCTTCAGTTGAACAGCACTCGCCGTTCCGCAACACGATACTTCTTCTTGTCGGATTTTGTGTTTTGGTTTTGACCTCCGGCATTGTAATACTCGTAAGGGCAAAGAACCGGTGAAAAGATTCATATTAGTGTACTTCATTGTAATATTCGTCCCCTGCGGACTGATTTCGGCAGAGGATTGGCCGACATTTGGAGCAGACATTCATAGGAGCTGCGTTACCAGCGAACAACTGGAACTTCCTTTGACGGGAAGTTGGGTGTTTAAAACAACACGTCCGCCGGAGCCTGCCTGGCCGGCACCGGCAAAGCAGGATTTCTTCCACCGCCATTACAATCTGAGACCAACAGTGACTTACGACCAGGCATTTGAGGTGATTGGCGCAGGTAACAAAATATACTTCGGCTCGTCGGCCGATGATAAAGTATACGCTCTCAATGCGATAACAGGACAGGTGCGATGGACATTCTTCACAGAAGGCCCTGTACGATTAGCTCCAATTATTGTCGACGGCAGAGTATATGTCGGCTGCGATGACGGTTATGTCTATTGCCTTTCCGGAAATGACGGCTCACTGATATGGAAATATCGAGTAGTCGAGCAAAATCGTATGGTACCAGGTAATGGGCGGATGATATCGATGTGGCCAGTACGAACAGGATTGGTGGAAGACGAAGGAAAAGTATATTTCGCAGCAGGACTATTTCCAACCCAGGGGACATATTTATGCGCGATTAACGCTAAAAACGGAGCAGTGCTGTGGAAGCAGAAAGTGGATATTTCGCCACAGGGCTATATGCTTGCTTCAGATGAACGGCTGTATGTCCCGACTGGCCGAACAGAGCCGATGATATTCTCACGTGCGGACGGCAAATCCCAGGGAAATTTCCCCAGCGCAGGAGGCGCATACGCCCTACTGACAGAGGATGTGATGGTAACCGGACCAGGCCGGGGCCCAAAAGAACTGAATACAAATGATGTAAAAACGAAAGAAAAAATTGCAACCTTCGCCGGCTTACGGATACTGGTAAACGGGCCAATCGCATATATGCAATCAGAGGAGAAATTATCGGCATTCAATCGAAAAAGGTATCTCGAACTATCGAGACGAATAAACAACCTCAAGCAGCAGCACGAACAAGTTAAGAAACAACTCGGCAAGCTGAATAAAGATACATTAGAGGCACAACAACTCCAGAATAATTTAAGTAAAATCGAGGCAGAACTTGCAGAGTATTCACAGAAATTAAAAGACTGTTACCTCTGGACGGTGGAGTGCAAATACCCTTATTCCTTGATTATGGCGGGCGATGTTCTTTTCGCAGGGGGTGAGAATGAAGTGGCGGCATTTAGCACCGAGGACGGCAAAGAAATCTGGAGCGCTCCTGTCACAGGTATTGCACACGGATTGAGCGTAATGAATGGCGGCTTGTATGCCAGTACAAATAGAGGTCATGTCCATTGTTTTAGAAACGGCGTAAAAGGTAAGAGTAAAGTAATAACAGCGGAAATAAACACAAATCCGTATCAACGGGACGAACTTACGGAGTTGTATACCGAGGCGGCCAAACATATTGTCAAGCAAACGGATATTAGAAAAGGCTATTGCCTGGTTCTGGACAGCGGCGAAGGCCGGCTTGCATACGAACTGGCCCGACTCACCGATTTACAAATCATCGGCGTGGAGAAGGACCCAAGAAAAGTTGCTACTGCTCGAAATGCCCTCGATGAAGCAGGACTCTATGGCCAGGTTGTTATTCATCAATGCTCTTTAGAAAAACTACCCTATACCAAATTTTTTGCCAACCTGATAGTCTCGGACGAGGCACTGAGCAGCGGCAAAATGCCTTCTTCAGTGGAGTGCGTTTTTGAACTCGTCAGGCCTTATGGTGGAGTCATTGCTTTAGGGCTGCCGGCAAACAGGAGAAACAAGAACAGCCTGAAAAAATGGGTTCCAAAATCTACTGCCGACTGGAAGATAAACGAAAGTAAAAATATTATCTGGGCAGTCGCGAATCGCGAAAAACTGGAAGGCGCAGGAGAATGGACACACCTATATGCAGAGCCGGGTAATACAGCCTGCAGCAAAGATGAATGGATAAAAGGCGAGATGGCCATACAGTGGTTCGGCCGACCCGGGCCGAGGGAGATGATTGACCGTCACCATCGCAACGTGCCGCCGCTTTTCAAGGACGGGCGACTCTTCGTTCCGGGCGACTGCATTGTCTTTGCGATGGACGCTTACAATGGTACAATTCTATGGGAGACTGAAATTCCAAATTCACGACGGCTCGGTGTATTCCTTGACTCTGGGAGTATGGCCGTAGACAAGCAATTTTTGTACGTGGCAGCCGAGGACAAATGTCTCGGTTTCGATGTTCAGACCGGCCAACACCACCTCACATACAAAATGCCACAACTTATTAAAGACGAGCCGCGCGAGTGGGGATACATCGCCTATAGCGGCGATGTTCTGTTTGGAAGCGGATGCAGGAAAGATGCTTCTTATACCGAGACGAGTTATGATGCCGACACTGCGCTCTGGCAAAGAAATATGAAACTGGTTACAAGCGATTACGCGTTCGCTATGAATAAAAATAATGGCAGGCGGCTCTGGAAGTATAAGGACGGTCTAATTGTAAACACAACGATTACCATCGCAGACGGACGGATGTACTTTGTCGAGACTCACAGCCCAAAGGCCCTGGAAGACAAGGTTGGACGTATGCCGGTTACGACCTTGTTCGACGGGGGCGAGAAGTATCTTGTTGCACTGGATATGAAAACCGGACGGACCGTGTATAAAAAGAAAATTGATGTCAGTAATTTCGAGGAGCCCGTATATCTGAACTATGCCAAAGAAATGCTCTTGTTAAGTGGTTCGAAGTTAGTTGGAGATTCTATTCGTTATTTCTACAATGCGTTCGACGCCCGCTCGGGCCAAACCTGCTGGGATGCAGCTCACGACAGCGGCCTTGCGAAAGACGGCAGCCACGGCGAATACAACCGTCATCCGACAATCATTGATGATATTATATACGCTTGGCCCTACGCGTACAATCTAAAGACCGGGGAAAAGATTGATGGATGGAAATTTGACCGACGCGGGCACGGCTGCGGCGGCGTATCGGCTTCAGCACAGTGTATGTTCTGGCGAGGCGGCAATCCCTGGATGTACGACCTGGGACCGAACGGCGGACCATCTCGGCTTAATACCGTTACCCGCTCCGGCTGCTGGATAAATATCATTCCAGCCGGCGGGCTGGTGCTTATTCCAGAGTCCAGTTCAGGTTGTACCTGTGGCTTTGCCCTGCAGACTTCTATGGCCTATATTCCGGTTGAAACCCTGAAGTCAAAATCAAGAACCGAATGAATTGTTAGAAATAACATAAAGCTGGGTGTAAGAATATATGACAATACCAGGCCTTATCTTCAAAGAAATACGTCATCGAAAGATAAACTTCGCACTTGGTTTGCTGGCCGTGATGATGGCGGTCGCGCTATTTATATCATTTTTCACTGCGGCTAAAGCGTCCAATCGTGAAACGGCCCGTCTCATGCTCTCTCTGGGCTTTAATCTCCATATCATACCTAAAGACACGAATATGAATGAGTTTCTGCTAACGTCTCTGCCTGATAAGACTATGCCTGAACAATATCTTGAGAAGCTCGCTTCCCAGAATCAAGTTTCCTACAATCACCTGCTGGCTACCCTGCAGAAGAAAATAAATTGGCAGGGTATTGATGTTATCTTGACCGGGCTGGCTCCCGAGGTTTGCCCACCGGGAATTAAAAAACCACCTATGAAAGACCCAATTGAACGCGGCAACTTATGTGTTGGATACAGAGTGGGAAAAGCCCTTGGAATAAATGAAAGTGATGTCGTGGAAATAAAAGGCAAAACATTCAAGGTGGTAGAATGTTTGTCTGAATCCGGGGGAGTTGAAGACATTAGAATTCAGTGCCATCTGCGCGATGCACAGGATATTTTGAACCTGCCCGGACAAATCAGTGAGATTCGAGCCGTAGATTGTCTCTGTTTCGCACCGACCGATGACCCTGCGTCTATCCTGCGAGAAGAAATTGGCTCCCTGCTGCCCGAGGCACAGGTATTCCACACCAGAGCCATCGCCTCGGCCCGGACAAAAACAAGGCAAATGGTAAAAAAACTATTTGCCGTTATTGTCCCTTTTGTTGTCATCGCCTGCGGCGTATGGATTGGTGTACTGGCAATTATGAACGTCCGGGACAGACAGCAGGAAATCGGGATTATGCGTGCACTCGGATACGGCTCGGGGAAAATCACTATGCTATTTTTGGGCAAGGCATTAACAATCGGACTTGTCGGAGCACTTGTCGGTTTCCTTATAGGGACAGGCTTGGCTTTGAAATTCGGGCCGAAAATATTCGAGTTAACAGCTAAAGCAATGATAAAACCAGAACTGCCTTTGCTGCTCTATTGTCTTGTTTTTGCACCTGTATTTGCCGCTGTTTCCAGTTTTATTCCGGCTATGATTGCCGTGACCTACGACCCGGCAGTTACGCTAAGGGAAGAATAGATATGATTTGCCTTAAGAATGTTGTGAAAACGTATCGAACTCGCAGGGGTGATGTTGAAGCCCTCAATGATATCAATCTTAGAATTGAAAAAGGCGAATTTGTAGTTTTTTGCGGGCCCAGCGGCTGCGGAAAAACAACTTTACTGATGACCATCGCGGCGATGCTGCACCCAACCAGTGGGATAGTCTCCGTGGAAGACAACAGCCTCTATGCTATGAGCGTACAGGCCAGGGCAAAATTCAGGGCTGAGAATATTGGTTTTGTTTTTCAAATGTTCCACTTAGTGCCCTATTTGAATGTTATGGAAAACGTCCTTCTTGCCGGTGGAGCGGTTAGCAAAAGCAACAACAAAGCCAAGGCCCTTGAATTGATAGAAAAATTTGGCCTGGCTGGGAGACACTATCACAAACCTGCCGAGCTCAGTGCCGGTGAGAAGCAGCGTACAGCCATAGCCCGAGCATTGTTCAATCGCCCAAAGATTATCCTTGCTGATGAGCCTACCGGCAATCTGGATACTGATAATGCATCTTCAGTACTCGGCTACCTATCGGAATTTCATAAAGAAGGCGGCACGGTAATCCTGGCTACTCATGGAGTCGAGGCCAGGCGATTTGCCGACCGAATAATTAATCTGCGCAATGGCAGTCTCGTTAATCCCGATAAACCGTGAATTCTATTCGTGACGATAGACTTCCCAGCCCATGTAGTTATCTAAGGCCTCAGCAATTGCATCAGCACTTTCTACCCGGCTGACAGCAACGTGGTGCTCGAAACCCATTTTGCAGATGTATTCCATAAGAAGCTGAAGGTTTGCAATTTTCATCACGCCGTAACCGCCAAACGTATCAAGTTTATCATTTGTGAATTCACCTTCACCCACATAAGCGCAGATAATACCGGCAGTATCGTCGGTAGTGGTTCTGCAGAAGGTCGCTTTGCCGGCGGCTATCCTGCCGTCTACCGTGCCATAAGCGTTTTCCTTACCCATAGCCCCCGCGATAATCTCCTGGAAGTGCATCTTTAATGTCTTGAACATTGACTTGGGTAGATTGCTGCAGTGAAAGACAACACATTTGTCGGGGTCGGAGCCGTAATTGTTGTTCCAGTCCAGAATAGCACTCGGCGTACCACCAGCCAATTGGAGAATATACATTCCTAACAAACCCGTAATGTCAACCTCACAGGCACTGGGCAGCAGGGACTCGCTCATCATGCTCATAAGTGTACAGGGCACTATTCCAAAAAATTCCTCCAAACTCGTCCAGCACTGAACGGCTGTGCCATTAAGCTCCGTATCCCTGACCCATCGGTCTATCACAAGGCCGAACTTGGCCATCTTTAACAAACTGTCGGCGGGAATGGATTTGGTCGAAATATATTTCTTGATGGCTTCCAACTTTCGCTTGACACCCCTATCGTTGTCGGAAAGCTGTGCTACTCTTCCAAGGATTTCAGATAAATCGATAGTCTCAACGGATATACCTGAAAGTTCGAGGATTTTTTCACTATAGCGGACTGTATTAAAGGCTGCAGGTCGTGCACCAATAGCGCCAAATCTGGGATTCTTAAGGCCATTAACGACTCTGCAGATGGAGGCAAAATCATCAAGGTCCTTTTTAAATGCAGCCGATTCAACTTTCACCGTATGCGACATGGTCAGCGTGTAGGGGATAGCTGCCTGCCTGAGATTGTTGCAAACACTAATCTTGCCGCAAAAAGAGTCACGCCTGTTTGATGCGCTCATTTGGCCCTGCGTATCCGGCTCGGCGTGAATCAGGATGGGCACATTAAGGCCGGAGCGTTTTATTGTTTCAGCAACCGCTCTTTCGTCACCGAAGTTGGGCAAGGTTACAATTATGCCGTCAATCTTGGCGGCGTTCTTTGCAAAAAGCGCAGCGCATTTCCTGGCATCGTTAAAAGTCTCAACAGCTCCGTATTTTGTCTCCTGCATTGGCAAGGCAACTGAATTGAAGCCATTCTTTTTTAGTACTTCAAGTATGCTTTTTCGTCCCTGTTTAGCTAAGATATCCGGGAAAAATCCCCGGTTTCCGACGATGACTCCAAAAGTGTTTTTTTTCATTTTCGTCTCTCCTTTTTTAGACGACGCGAAAAGTGTCATTCTATTTTTGGTTTCTGTTGACCGTAATAAGCGTTTTTGCCGTGTTTGCGTAAATAGTGTTTATCCAGCAAAGCCTTGCTAATCGGGCCCTGATTAGGATTTATCGTGATAGTACCCAGAGCCATCTTTGCCACCTCTTCCAGAACAACCATTGCTTCGACAGCTTCAGCAGGGTTCCTGCCCCATGAGAACGGGCCGTGGTTGGCCACTAACACCGCAGGCACTTTTAGAGGGTCCAATTCCGAAAATCGCCTTACAATAACTCTGCCCGTATTCAGCTCGTAATCACTTTGTATCTCATCTTTTGTCATTACTTCGGTGACAGGTACTGAACCGTAGAAATAGTCGGCATGGGTGGTACCAAAGCAAGGGATTTCCTTACAGCTCTGTGCCCACATCGTTGCAACGGGCGAATGGGTGTGACATAATCCGCTAATAGCCTCGAAATTTCTGTAAAGCTCAAGATGTGTCGGTGTATCGGACGAAGGATTGAGGTCTCCTTCGAGAACGTTTCCTTCTAAATCGAGTAATACAATTTTGTCGGGGGTAAGCTCATCGTATGCGAGGCCGCTGGGCTTGATAGCTACAATACCGGCTGAGCGGTCAATTCCACTGACATTGCCCCAACTGCAAATAACGAGCTGTTGTTTATGCAATTCAACATTGGCATCACAGACGGCTTTTCTCAGTTCTTCGTGCATAATATCGCCTTTAAGGCTTTACGCTGTCCTTGATGTTCAAGAGGTCTTTCATAACATTGGCCAATTTGCCTGACCAGTCCTGCAGGCCGAAGGCATCGTGTAACTGCCTGTAAAGAGTATATAGCCGCTGGTAAACCTTGTGGTTTTCGGGAATCGGCTTATACGCGACATCCTTTATACCACACATAGCGGCCTGAGCTTCAGCAAAATCGTCATAGCCGCCGGATTCTTTTCCTGCTACAACAGCGCCGGCGATACATGCACCCAGTGCACAACTCTGGGCTGAGCGGGATATCTTCATTTCTCTGCCGGTTACATCAGCGTAAATCTGCATAAGCAAAGCGTTCTTTTCAGCAATTCCGCCGCAATTTATCACCTCCGAAACCTTGACATTATAATCCTCAAAGCGGTTGATAATAGTAAGAGCTCCAAAGGCGGTTGCTTCAATCAATGCGCGGTATATCTCTTCCGGCTTTGTGTGCAGAGTCTGGCCTATCAGCAGACCGGTCAGTCTTTGGTCAACAAGTATTGTTCGGTTACCATTGTTCCAGTCAAGAGCTAATAAGCCGGACTGGCCCGGCTTCAAGTTTGCCGCCTTTTCGGTAAGGGCCTCATGAGTACCTGCCGATTCGCCGCCCGGCTGAATGTAATTGACAAACCAGTTGAAGATATCCCCAACCGCAGATTGGCCTGCCTCCAAGCCAAAGAAATCCGGCAAAATTGACCCATCAACGATGCCACAGATGCCGGGAACATCGGGCAGCTTCACACTATTAGCAGCAACCACCATATCACATGTGCTGGTACCAATTATCTTTACAAGAGTTCCCTCTCTTATTCCGGAACCTACTGCACCGACATGAGCATCGAATGCACCCATAGCAACAGGAATTCCCTGCGGCAGGCCAAGTTTACCCGACCATTCTTCGGTTAAATTACCCGCTGCTTGGTCAATTGCTAAAGTCTTGTCACTCAACGTATCACGAAGCCGGCCAAGCCTGGGGTCAAGCTTGGAAAGAAAATCCCGAGCAGGGTACCCGCCCCAATTGTCGTTAAACATGGCTTTATGGCCCGCAGCACAACGACAGCGTTTGAGTTTATTCGGTTCCGTAGTCCCGGTAAGAAGCGCAGTCATATAATCAGCATGTTCGACCCAGGTATATGCCGCATCGAAAACATCAGGGTCGGTCCGCAAACAATGAAGCACTTTGCTAAAAAACCATTCGGATGAATATATGCCGCCGCACTTGGCAAGATACTCGGGATGCTCTTTTTGAAGCCGTTGGGTAATCTCAGCGGCTTCAGCGTGGGCGGTGTGGTCTTTCCAGAGCCAGGCACAGGCGTTGGGATTATCTTTGAATGTATCCAACATACTCAAAGGTGTGCCGTTCTCATCGACGGGAATCGGTGTTGAACCGGTTGTATCAATACCAATACCTATAATATCGCTGACATCAAAATCTTTATCAGCCTTTTTGGCTTTAGTAACAGCTTCTTTAACGACAGCTTCGGCGCCTTTGAGGTAGTCGGCGGGGTTCTGTCTTGCCAGATTGTGGTCAGCCGAATCAAGAATGATACCGGCTTCCCCTGTTTCGTATTCATAAACTGCTGTGGCCGGCTCGTCACCGTTAGCAACGTCAACTATCAAAGCCCTGACGGAATTAGTCCCGTAATCCAATCCAATCGTATAAGCCATCGTTTAAGACCCCATATAATACTACTCTCATCACTAACTCGAATTCCTGTTCTAATAAAAACATTATCCCCTGAAGTACAGATATGCAGCGAGAATCACGGCCAATACTACCGCAGAAGCAGCTACTTCACGCCAATCCCAACTGCTTCGTGACAGGCGCCGATGCTCCTCGTTAAGCGTGCCGTATGTCAGGCCGCTAATCCGCTCGTAGGACGGCTCAGACGTCCACAAACTAACTGCTACCATAACAATAACACTAACAATAGTAATAAAAAGGCTGAAGTACTGGAAGTATATGTTACCCACTATCCAGAGAAATGTCCCCTCCTGGTACGCAAAGCCGTCAATCAGCTTGAGAGGAGTATCGACAGCCATACGAAAAACACCCAGCAAAAAGCCGACAATCAAAGCAGCCAGGCATCCCTTACTGTTCATTCGTTTGCTAAATATGCCCAGGAAGAAGACCACAAAGATAGGCGGTGCCAGGTATCCCTGCACGGCCTGCAGATAGTGGTACAGGCCCCGAGCCCCCTGAATCACAGGCACCCAAAACAGACCAATAATCACCATAACAGTCGTAGCGATACGGCCCATCCAGACCAGTTTGTGTTGGGATGCACCCGGCCTGAATTTCGAATATAAGTCCATAGTGAACAAGGATGAGGAAGCATTGAAAACACTCGAAAGCGAGCTCATCAGGGCGGCCAACAGCCCGGCTACAACAAGGCCTCGAACACCCACGGGAAGAACGTGCTTAACCAATAAGGGAAAAGCCGCCTGGCATTTTTCATTATCAAGCGCCCCGGCCGTATATACAGCTTCCCTGAGTTCCGTCATCCTGCCGCTCTTGGCCAATGCAAAGCAAATCATACCGGGAATAATAAATATGAAAACTGGCAACAGCTTCAGAAAGGACGCCCATATACTGCCTCGCCGCGCCTCACGCTCGCTCGGCGCTCCCAGGGCACGCTGAACGATATACTGGTCAGTGCACCAATACCACAGTCCGATGATTGGAGCGCAGAAAAGCATCCCAAGCCAGGGGTAATTGCCGTTGAAATACCACGCGATTTTTGTCTCGCTTATTACCGGCTTCCACGTGCCCTCCATCCCCGTGGGAATCAACGGCTTCCACAAATTAAACATATCCGACCCGGCAATCTCCCGCAATTGTCCCCAGCCGCCCAGCGCTTTGAGACCGAATATAGTCACCAGCGCCGAGCCGAACACAAGCACAACGGTTTGAACCGTGTCTGTATAAACAACTGCCCTCAACCCGCCCAGAACAGTATAAATTCCGGTCAGGATGATAACAAGGAACGAGCCAATCCAGAAACTGTCCATCACAACAAACCCTAAGTCGAGCTGCAACTCCGGAAGAAGGGTTCGAAAAACGACTCCACCGGCGAAGACACCGACTGCTATCTTCGTGAGCACGTACCCAACCAACGAAATGATAGAGAGCACCCACCGGGCGGATGGAGAAAAACGACGCTCGAGAAATTCCGGCATCGTGAACACCTTGCTTCTCGCGTAGAATGGAACAAACACCCACGCCAGAACCAGCAGGCACCAGGCATGTAACTCATAATGAGCCATTGCCACTCCGTCGGTACAGCCGGACCCTGCAAGACCGACTAAGTGTTCGGAACCGATGTTCGATGCAAAGATTGAGGCGCCGACGACCCACCATCCAAGATTTCTGCCGGCAAGAAAATAGTCGTCGGCAGTGTCCTTACGCCTAAGAATTACCCACCAGGCAACCGCCAGAAGAAGACCAAAATACCCACCGATCGCAATCCAGTCTAATGTTTCCAGACCCATTTGTCACCTTTCTTAATTTAACCTATAAAAACAAAAACACCAAACATACGACAAATATAAAAGAAACGGACGAATTTAGCTCTCAATATGGAGACAAACGTAACTCCAGTTTCGACGATTTTAACGGCATATCACCTCTATTCAAGTATGATTTACTGAAATTTATGTGTTTTTCGATGCTAAAATCCAGGCCGGTGGGACCTTTAAGGATTTTTTGTAGGGAAAAGTGCTTTGAAGCTAAAAGGATACATCAATTGTCGGAATCATTCGACCTTCCATAACTTCCTGAGCAGTTGGTACATATTCGGGTCGTGCTGCTGCAATTCTGAACGGACAAAAGGATAAAAATCATTGGTCCCAAAAAAAGCCTCGGTGGACTCGGCAAAATATTCCTGGTCGTTGTTCAATGCGTATGCACGTCTCGGCCGACCGTTGATATGCAGAACCGATTCGTATTGCTTGCTCTTTACAGCATCCTTATAGACCTGATTAAGTTCTGCATTGTCATAACCCAGAACACAATGATGGTAAGAATGGGCCAGTTCGTGCATAACCATCCAGGGCTGGTCATGCGTCCACTTGAGAAAATTTTCCGCGTTGGCTATCTCAACGCTGCGTGCCTTCTCAGGATTGAAGTCATTCTCAGTTAACCACCGACTGCTTGGATGGTAACACATACACGGATGGCGTGGGGCCTTGTATTCGGTCCAAATCGGTATGCGGCGCAGCTCCTTCAAAGGCCCTTGCGGCACAAGGCGTGTTATCTGGAAAAGTTGGTGCTTCAGCAGTTTCAATACGTTGTCGGCAAGCTGAGCGTGTTCGGATAATAGCTCATTGTTTACGAGCACCTTCCAGCCTTCGATTTCTCGTGCCGTATAGTCGGACGTCGGTGTATATTTCGGCAAAGCAGCTTTAACCTCGAGGATACGTATTTCCCAGGGTCCCAGGGTTTCAGTTCGCTTGAGAATTCCTCGCCGGGTCCTTTCCTCGACCCGATTTCCTTCAGGCTGGATTTGTGTGATTGTATACCTACCAGAAGCGGAGCCGGCACCATACTTGGCCGGATCAATCCTGAACTCTATAGTATTGTTTTTCTCAAGATAGTTAGCCAAAAAGATACCAAGTGTCCCGTCTTCGGCCTTCCAGATAGAGCCTTGTATACTGGGAAGTGTTGCAGTCCGAGGATTGTTTCCGTGGTCAGGCCAAGTCTCTGTGATGGTGTTCACATCGTTTGTCGGTTCAATAAGCTCAACCAATTCTCCGAAAGTAAGAAATTTTTTTGCAGCAACACGACACTTTCCAACCTTCTTTAGGTAAGCAGCCTTTTTGGCGTGTTCCGGTTTAAACAACTGAAAGTCCATCCATCCGTTCTGTATCCCCCAGAGGAATGCACGCCCCTGTGCCATAATCCAGCCGCGGTCGCCGTGCTCGAACCAGGCGGGGCTTCCAAAATAAATACTGTAACCCGAATAGACCGCCGTTATCATAGGAATGGAAAGTTCATCCGGCTTTATCCACGTAAGGAAAGCATCAATGCCGTCCATAAAAGGTTCTGCGGCGCATTCGGTGGTTATAATTATGTCCCTGCCGTTACTGTGAGCAACCTTTTGCACTTTTTTGAGCATCTTTCGATAACCATCTACCCACCACCCGCCGCCGCCGAGGGGATGGCCATGCGATTTGTCAAAACAAAGGACAGGACTTGCTGCTGCTATCTGGTCGATATAAACCGCATTTACACCGACCTCTTTTGCCAATCGCTCAACAATCTGCGTAACTTTATCCTGCCAAAACTCCGTATAGCAGCACATCGGCGCCTGCTTCACATTATTTCCATACGTTTCGACATAGTGCTTTCCCATCCGGTCTTTGGCGCAATAAGGTAAATATTCATCAAAGTCATCGTTAGAGACATCAATAATCCTGCCGTTGATGTAGGGCATGATTACAAGACCCTTTGACACAAGGTCTCGTACCTGCTCTGGAATACCGGGCTTTGTCGGGAAATAGTTTGGATAGTGAGTATCAAACGGAATCTGATGCCAGTTGTACCAGTGTGCGGCGATAGGGACTTCAAAATACTTCTGTGCATCAATCAGTGGTTTGTTCTTTTCTTCCGTGGTTCCTTTTTCCGGGCCGATATAATTACCCACCAGCATCCATAAACCGATGTCCTTAAGCGCCTGCGGCATACTTTCACGTTGCGAAACTTTCCCTTCGGATGTCCACGGAGCGGTAACGGCAAATCTACGGTAAGTCTTGGCACCCTGCATCCAGCCTCCACGATACACCCCCAGCATTACAGGGAATGGATCTTTATGGTCGGAGCCGGCTACTGCCATGTTCTCAACGTTTGTTCTTATATAGAAATCTTTGCCGGGCTCTATGGTAAAACTTTTGTCCCACGCCCTTGGGTCGTGCGCAGCCATATAGACCGCGATTGTTCCCTTCATAGCGCACATAAACTGCATCGGCATTGACCCGCCATGAGGATATTTGTACGACATTCTGTTACTACATTTTTTAAATAGCTTGCCAAAGTTACGTCTGGGTACGGCAATGTCGTATTCTCCCGATTTCAAATATCCACTGCATTTCGGGAAGTCAACTTCATAGAGACCCCATACATTGGAGTCGTTGTCGACCGATATCCGCCACTCGGCTATGCCGGAATTTCGCGGCAGGTCAACTGTTACCTGTACGCTAACAACCTGTTTGTCTTTATCCAGGTCTATGTCAGGCCATTCAAAAGTCGCCCGCCTGGGTCCATCAGGGATTTCTTTAATCTCATAAGAACCACAAGGCACCTGCGTACTCGACAGACTTCGTCTCTGATTACCCTCGTAAAAGACAAGCTCCCAAAGTGTATGCTTTCCTTCAATCGCTTGAATATGATTGACCTCCGACGCCAGGTCCACCATAGCAGCAAGTCCCATGTGTTCGGGTTCAAATTCGAAACGAACAATATCATTGGCTAAAACGGTCTTTGCCGCTGACTTCGGGGATTGAGCAAAAAGAGTATCATCCGTTGATACTGAAAGAATGCTCAGCAAACAAATTGCAACTATTAGATTTTTTCGTTTTGTAAGAATAATTTCCTGCTCCTTTCAGTTTTATCTGATAGAAACTATGTACCCATAACCTCTCAATCACACTATACTACTAAATTTATCCGGCCAATGCAAAGTAAATCATTACAACCAAAGCTGTATTTTACTGCTGGCTCTGTGTATAATAAATCCTAATAGCTAAATTTAAACGATAGCGCCAAATAAATGGGGAAAATGGCATGAACTCGAAACAGCGTATATTAGCAGCAATGAATCATAAAGAGCCGGACCGTGTTCCCGTAATGTGTCAGCTTGCTCTCGGACACTATTTCTTAAACTGCAACTACAAGCCTTCGGAAATCTGGTTCGATTCTGTTACCTTTGCCAAAGCCCTCGTTGATTTACAGCAGCGATACGAATTTGACGGTATCCTGGTGAACCTGCCTGGCAGGCCGGCTGACTGGAAAAACAAACTCAAATCATCAAAGACGATTGATAATAAAGAATACCTGTATTGGAAATCAGGACTCGAAACGATTGTCCCGCCGGATGATAATCCGCAGACATATCAGTCGGGACAAGTGCCTCTTAAGCGGGCTGACTATACAACAGTCGACGTCAATGACCCGGCTACATACAGGCTTACCGGCTACGTCTGGAACACCTGGCATATACCGGAGCTTTGGGACATTGACCCGCAAGCCGACCTAACCGAGCCGGCTGCTTATCCGGCGTGGTTCACAAGCACGCTGGAGAAAACCCGACAGCTTGCGCCGGATGTCTCGATACATGTGGAAGTTTTTTCGCCTTTCTCTCATTTAATGGAGCTGTTCGGTTATGAACAGGCCCTTATGGCCTTGCTCGATGAGCCTCAAAAGTGTCACGAAGTACTTGCTGCTTTCACACAACAAGTGCTGACACAAGTCGAATTATATGCCCCCTGCAGCCCTGATGCCATTCTTGTAAGCTCAGCTTTCGCCGGTGCAGGCTTTATAAGTCGGAAAATGTATAAAGAATTTGTAGTACCCTACGAAGACCGGGTTTTCCAATCGATAAACGGACACGGGTCAAAATCGTATGTTCATACCTGCGGGGCGATTGGCGACCGCCTGGACCTGATGAGCGAAACCAGCGTTGATGGAATCGATACTTTAGACCCGCCGCCGCTTGGCACAGTAGAGTTTTCTGAAGCGAAATCAAAGTACGGAGAGCGGTTCTTTTTCAAAGGGAATCTGGATGCCGTCAACGAGATGCTTAACGCAGATGATAAAGTGTTTGAACAGGCTGTGAAGGAAAGAATCGAAATCGGAAAACCCGGCAGCGGGTATATACTTTCTTCAGCCTGTAGCGTAGCACCTCATGTCAAACCTGGGAGGCTCAAAAAACTTACATTTCTCGCACGGAAATTTGGTACGTATAGCTAAAAAGGTCGCAGCCGGTGCGAATAGAGGCATTAGAAGATTCGGTAATGAGCCTTTCCGGTCGAACGCCGCAGCAATTATATCTATTTTGCAATAGAGGGCGCTATTCCTGCATTTGAGAATCTCAACAGTCTTATAAATATTTTCTTAAATACGACCAGAGGTAATAAACCGGGATGCCTACAAGAATGCTGCCGACGCTGTATATCGAAGGTTTTCGCCACTGAATGAATGCAAACACAGTCATAAATAGGGTTACGCCGATAAAGATTGCCGGAACAACTGGGTAACCTATTACGCGAAAAGGTCTTTCCATATCCGGACGGCGCCATCGAAGAACGTATACCGCAGCGATGAAAAGCATCGCGAATATCGACAATCCTACCGAGGCATATTTATATAAGTTCTGAAAGTCCGTCACGAACAGAATAACGATCGCGCACACGCTCTGTGCGATCATTGCATAAATGGGGACCTGTCCCTTCTCACTGATACACCCAGCTATAGACGGGAACAACCTGTCCTTTGCCATCGCGTAGTAGACACGCGGGCCGGTGATAATAAAAGCGCTCACTGTAGCCAGAAATGCCAATCCGACCGCAACTGAGAAAACGCTGGAAGCCCGTGCCCCAAACAGCTTTTCGACCGCCAGTTGGGGAACCTGCTCTGCATTGGCAAATTCCACGTCACCGAGAGGTACGGCATAAGCAAAAACAAGGTTGAGGGCCAGATACAAAATGATGACAAGTCCAGTGCCCAGCAACAGGGATCGCGGGAGAATTCTGCCCGGATTCCTTACCTCACCGGCCAGATAGCTGGCAGCGTTCCACCCGCTGTAGGCAAACATGACGTAAAACAACTGTGTAGCCGCGGTACCAAGGTCAACTTCCCGTATCGCCTGTCCCTCGGCAAAGTTTGCCAATCGCCCCTTACCAAACAGAAAGGCCATCACTACAAGGGCCACAAACAGACCGAGTTTGAGAATCGTGGTAAGATTCTGTGTCAAGACAGACTGACGGTGACCAACAAGATTGGGTAAAGTAATCGCAACGATAATGAAAGCGGCCGTGACCTGCACAAGGTGACCCGCTTCCTTCCCACCTAATCCGAAAGGCGTCAGAATATATAGAGCTGCAATATAGCTGGCAACAGCCAGCGGTGCCGAAAAGCCAAGAAAAAATGAAGTCCAACCGCAGAGGAAGGCAGGCATCGGGCCGTATGCTTCTCGAAGGTAAACATACTCCCCACCTGCCCGGGGCAAAGCGGCCGCTAACTCAGCCACGCAAAGAGCACCACACAAGGCAAGCAATCCACCAAGAATCCAGAGCCCAAAGATGGCGGTGTAGTTGTTGAGTGAAACCATCATGTACCCGGGCGAGACCAGAATCCCTGTCCCAACCATGCTGGCAATTACCACGTAGGTCGCGGTCGAAAGACCGAAGTCTCGACGCATTTCTTCTTGTGACATTCCCATTGTCCTTACAGTGGAGTGCGTGAACGGCCCAAGGTTATTCCCGACCTCACAACTCCAGGCCACGTCCTTTAACGTTTCTTTAGTGTTATGCCAATACCCTGGTCGTGCTTGTGTATGAATTTTGTTTCGAGCTTCGGATTGGTAGTAACGGCCTTGATATAATCCTCCATGGGAGCTCTCACATTGGTTGTGTTATGTGCCAGAATCAGTCCGCCCGGGCGCACGAGCGGAAGCAGCTTATTGAGGTAGTCAATGTAGCCCGCCTTGTCTGCGTCAAGGAAAAGGATGTCGATAGGCCCTTTGAGCTTTTTGACTGTCTCGTGGGCGTCGCCGATGACAATAGTTACCATCTCATCAACGCCGGCCCGCTTGAAATTCTCACGAGCTTGCGCAGCCCGGCCTTCGTGTACATCATGTGTGGTCAGCTTGCCGCTTGTTGTCCGCAGGGCAAGGCAAAACCAGATACCTGAGTATCCATTGGAGGTGCCAATCTCAACAATGTGTTTGGCGCCCACTGCCTCGGCGAGCAGCCGCAGCACCCTGCCGTCTTCCGGCTGGACATTCATCATCCCTCTTCGCTGATTAATGTACATATCTGCGAGTACATCTAAAATCTTTTGCTCCGCATCGTTACTTGCTATCGGCGCAGGGTCCTTCCACGGTATCTCACCGCGCTCTGACCTGCCTGCACCTCCTACTCCCACTGATAAAGCTACCATTGCAATACCGAACACAATCTTTTTCAACATTTCCTGCTCCTTTCTAAATTACGGTTTCCTGCTGCTCTGCCATCACTGATTCGTACACATATAGACGAGTTCATGTAGGGACTTTATTGCAGCTTTTCAGAAAAATCCACAAAATTATAAAACCTGTCACCACCCAACATCAGCTTAATTGATTTCCAAAATCACTACCGATTTGGAAGGCAGCGTTGCCGTCAAAACATCCCCTTTTAACTTGAAATCAGAGAAATCGGCAGGGACAACTACTTCCGGCTTATCAAAAGTATTATGCGCGGTCATAACATCAGCGGTTAATACACAGCCGGATGCGCTTTTGCCTTCTGCCCCGGTAAATTTACAAGTCAGCTCAGCAGAGTTCTTTGAGTCCAGATTACAGAGCGATATATGAATCTTGCCGGATTTGTCCCGGGATGCGGAGACACTGAGTGCCGGGATTTTTTCATCACCAAATTGATAATCAGCGCACTTAAGCTCAACGGGCAGCAAGGTGGCATCATGATGGATTTTATACATATCGAAAACGTGATAAGTCGGAGTTAGAATCATTTTTTCTTCTTTAGTAAGAATCATCGCCTGCAGAACATTGACTGTCTGAGCGATATTGGCCATCTTCACCCGGTCGCAGTGATTGTTGAAAATATTGAGGGTAACTCCAGCTACGAGTGCATCACGTAAGGAGTTCTGCTGGTAAAGAAACCCGGGATTTGTACCCGGCTCGACCTTATGCCACGCGCCCCATTCGTCCACGAGCATCCCTACCCGCTTCTCCGGGTCGTACTTATCCATAATAGCCGAGTGCCTGGAAACAAGCTCCTCCATATAGAGTGCCCTCTTAAGCTGTGCGAACCAGTCTTCTTCCTCAAACCGGGTTGCGGAACGGCTCCTCTTGCCCGAACCACAATAATAATGGGGAGCCAGACCATTCATTTGCCTTCCTGCCTCGCGCATTAGTACCTCGGTCCAGTTGTAATTTGCACCGCTGGGTCCGCACGCTATCTTGTACAGGCGATTGCCGGCGAAATTGCGAAGGTATGTGCTGTACCGTCGATAGAGGTCGGCGTAGTACTCCGGCCGCATTTGGCCGCCACATCCCCAGTTTTCATTGCCAACGCCCCAGTATTTTACCTTCCACGGTTTGTCCCTTCCGTTTTTGCGGCGCAGGTCGGCCATGGGGCTTTTACCGTCAAACGTTATATACTCCACCCACTCCTGCATCTCCAAAATCGTACCGCTGCCCACGTTGCCGCAGATGTATGGCTCACAGCCCAACTGTTCGCACAGGTCAAGAAACTCATGGGTGCCGAAATGATTGTTTTCGGTAACCATTCCCCAATGAGTATTCACAATCGTAGGCCGTTTGTCACGGGGACCAATACCGTCTTTCCAGTGATACTCATCGGCGAAACAGCCGCCCGGCCAGCGAAGCACCGGTATCTTAATTCGCATCAGCGCCTCAACGACATCATTACGAATACCACGGGTATTCGGGATTGGAGAATCTTCACCAACCCAAAGACCTCCATAGATACATCTGCCCAGATGTTCTGAGAAGTGGCCGTAAATGTTTCTGTTGATTACGTATTTGCCTTCATCGGTGCTAACGACTAACTTATTTGGTTGAGCTATGGCCTCGCCTGTGGTGAATACTGACACGATTACTACAAGCAACAACACTGAAATAAAAACTGTTGTCCTTCCGACAGTCACTGTTTGAGCCAACAATTTCATCTTTCTCATCCTTTCAATAATCTCGTTAGTATCATTCCTCTTTTGCTTTTATTAAAATTGCCTAACTATAAAAGCAGGACTGTCCATTGTATGAGTGCATACTCAAAATACAAAGCAAATTATTTAGACGAATTTCAAGGGACAATTATTTGTGCTGTATGGACGGCTGTAAAAATAAACCTGCCGGCTTAATACTCGTAAATGCCAAAACAAAATCTCAGCTTATGTGCAGGTATATAACTTATTTGCTATTCTACACTTGTAAAAGAGCAGGGAAAAATAAAGTACATCGGCTTCTCGGCACACACTACTAAGGGTGCGTTCGAGGCTATGAAGGATTTCCGCTTCGATACGGTAATGTTCCCAATTAACTTCGTCGAATTCTTCAAGATGGGATTTGGCAAACCGGTCCTTGAACTCGCTGACAAGCAGGGTGCGGCAGTACTGGCCATCAAGCCGTTGTCTACAGGCACCTGGCTGGAAGGGGTGGAAAGGACCCGCAAATGGTGGTATCGTACAACCGAGACTCAGGAGCAGGTCGACTTGGCGACGCGCTTTACCCTGTCACAAAAGCGCGTCGCAGCGGGGATACCGCCTTCTTTTCTTGACCTTCTCGACAAGGCGATTGAAGCGGGAAAGACCTATCGTCCTATTTCTAAAGCCGAAATGCAAAAGCTGCAGGAGATGGCAAAAACGTGCGAGTCCGTATTCCGCAGGGAAGAAGAACAGGTCGCCCATGGCGACCCAATACACGAGCCGTTTTATCCCGATAGTCCGCACGAATGCTGTCAATGTGCCTATGTATGACGCTTTTTGTCGATTCCACCTGTTTTCATTGCATCAGAAGTTGACAGAATAAACAGGAACTTGCTATACTATAGTTACTTAAAATTTCAAGCGCCTGTAGCTCAATTGGACAGAGCGTCGGTCTACGGAACCGAAGGTTACAGGTTCGAGTCCTGTCAGGCGTAGTAAAAACGTGGGGTTGCCTTTATGTTTAGCCCAGTCCTCTGGGCGGGGTTGTTAGCCCCCGACACTGTGGGTTGTCTTTTTATATAGCCCCCAGTCCTGTGCTGGGGGGATTTTTCTTTGCCTTTTCAATTCTTTTATGTTATTCTCTGCACATAATGGCGTGTGACATCTTTGAGCGGATTATTTCATTGATTCGCC